>NZ_JBVVQX010000014.1:0-196557 GCF_055811675.1 Mesorhizobium sp. WSM4808 | reverse complement strand
CACCCCCTCCTAGGCGCCCGGGCGCCGTAGGTACCCCCAATCCGGTTTGAATTTTTTTTTTATTAAACCCTTTTGACAAATTCCTTGGCGGCCCGGCCGCCCCCCCAAACGCCCCGGCCCTGCTGAGAGGCTAGTTCGCGCAGCGTTATTTTGCGCAGGCGTCGGGGACCTTCGAATAATCCCAGCCCTTGGTCGGCGCCGGGTTCGAGAAATAGGCGTCGAGCCATTCCTCCGGCATCGGATCCTTCGGCGGGATCGGGAAGATCGACACGGCATCCGTCGTCATGCAGTCCTTGTACCAGGCACCGAGATCGGCGGTGTGGACAGGCGGGATCGGGATCAGCAGCGTGTTCAGCTTCGGCTTCTGTCCGTCGAGCATGCGCTCGCCGACGCGGAACAGCGTTTGCGCGGTCCAGTGCGGCAGCACCGCATGGCCTTCGAAGCGGTACTTGTCGGGGTTGGCCTTCCAGTAGCCCAGCGCATCGCCGGTGATCGAGCCGGTGATCAATGGCGCCGGCCGGCCGGCTTCGGCGAAGGCTTCGGCAACGACGCGGCTTTCGCTGCCTGTCGTCCACACCGTATCGATCGGCGCCGGGTTGGTGGCGATCGCCTGCAGCACCACGGTCTTGGTGACGTTGGCCGTCCAGTTGCCGTTGACGTTGCGCGAGATCTTCAGCTTCGGATTTTCGGCCAGCGCCTTGTCCGCGCCCTGGCGCTCCTGCACGACGATCGGGTGTCCCGCGATGCCTTCGACCAGAAGGATGCTGGCGCCGTCCGGCTGCGCCTTGCCGATCGCCGCCATCATGTCATAGCCCCAGCGCGCATAGTTGGAATCGACATTGATCGCGTTCGGGCTGGTCACCGAGCCGGCCGCGGTGATGAACGGAATGCCGGCCTTGGCGGCAGCGTCGATGGCGTCGTCAAGCGCCGTCGCCGAACCCGGGATCGAGGTGATGATCGAGCACTTCTTGTCGATGAAGGCGCGGATCTGGTTGATCTGCTGGCTGGCATCGTTGTTGGAATCGGACACTTCGAAGCTGGACACCATTCCGTCGGCAATCAGCCCGTCGACAAGACGCTTCAGTTCCTTGGTCACCGTGACCCGCCACGGATTGCCCTGGTATGATTCCGAGTGGCACCATTTCCACGGCTTCGGCGGCGCGGTGAAATTGTCCCAGGCCGAGGGCAGCACTTTCTGGGGCGCGCCGTCATACTGCGCCTTGAGTTCGGTCGGCAGTCCACCGATGACGCCTTGCACATCCTGTGCAAAGGCGGTCGTTGCAAGCGAGGCAAGCGCCGTTGCGGCCAGCAGGCCGCGGATCATTCCTGTCATTCTTGTTCTCCTCCGTTCGGTTTGGTTCAGGCTCCTCCACCGGCAGCGCCGGACACCTGCGCCGGGGAACTCTCCCGAAACAGGCGATTGAGATCGGCAACGACCTGTCGGGCTTGATGCCGGGAGGTCATGCCGGAAAGGATGCGTTCGGAAGCCGCCTGCTGGAACGCCATGTAGCCGTCATGGCGCGGCCGCACCCATGCGCCCTCCAGCGTCGCGCGCGTATCCCGATAGAAGTCGCCGGTTGCTTCATTGACGGCTTGATCTTCCCAGGCCGCTGCATGGCCGGGCTGGCCCCCGGCGGCGGCATAGGGGCCGCGCTGGACATCGCCGCTCGCGACCCAATAGGCGAAGTCGATCGCGGCATCCCTGGCTTTGGAAAAGGCTGAAACCGCTATGCCGGTGCCGCCAAGCGCCGAACCGACCGGGCCGCCGGAACGGATGACCGGAACATCGGCAAAGGCCAGCCGGTTCGCCCGAAAGCCATCCGTCGCATAGGACACGTAGCCATAGATCAGTGGCGCGCAGACGAACCTGGAACTGGCCTCCGCCATACGTTCGGAGACGGCAATCGGGTCCATCTCGAAACACGCGGGATCGACCAGCGCTGTGATCTCGCGCATTGCCTCGAAGACTTGGCTACCGATCTCCACATCGATCAGATCGTCGGATGAATCGGTCGTGCAGGCATGCCCGAGATTGCCGGCAAGCGTGTAGAAAACCATCAACACGTGAGGCGGCCGCAACGGCAGCAGCACGCGGTCTTGACGGGCGAGATCGAGCACCTCGCTCCAGCGCGCCGGTGGCGCACTGATCGCATCCGGCCGCCATGCCTGGACTTGGCTTGCCGCATCGATCGGGAAAGCCCATTGCCGTCCTTGCCAGTTGTAGCTCGGATAGGACTGGCCGACGCTGCCCGAGGCAAGGGCCGTGCGTTCCGCCTCGCGTCCGGCGACATCCAGCGGCTCCAGGCAGCCTTCGGCCGTGATCTGGCCGACATGCGGATGGTCGATGACGATGAGATCATAGGCGCGCGCCAGTTCCTCGACCGGAAAGGATTCGAAGTCCTGAAGCGAGCGCTTGTCCCATTCGATCACGACGCCGGTCTTCTGCTGCCATAGCGACGAGCAGGCGACCATCGGATCGTAGCCACGCGGATGGCTCCAGGTCATGCCCTTGAGGATGGGCACGCTCACAGGCCGAACTCCGCGCGGATGGCGGCACTGTGCTCGCCGATGCGGGGCGCCGCCCGATCGACCTTGGCCCTTATGCCATCGACCCGGAGCGGCGAACTGGTGGTGAGGATCGACACATCGTCCTCGCGCGTCACAGTCTGCAGCATGTCGAGGGACTGGAACCCTTCGCTCGCCAGCATCTCCGGCCAGGTCAGCACTTTGGCGCACCAGATGTCGGCCGGCTCGAGGATATCAAGCCACTCATCGATGGTCTTGGTCGCGATCCGCTGCGCGATGATCGCCTTGATGTCGTCGCGCGCGGTGAACCAGGATGCCGGCTTGTCGCGATAGGGTGCGAGTTCGCTGAGCGACAGGAGATCGGCCAGCTTGGGGATCGGCGTCATGGCGATGGCGAGATAGCCGTCCTTGGCCGGATAGACACCGTAAGGCGCCGACAGATAGGCATGCGCACTGCGGAAACTGGAGCGCCTGGGCAGCCGGCGGCCGTCATTGAGATGCGTGGTCAGCACCTCGAACTGGAAATCGACAAGCGCTTCCAGCAGGCTGGTTTCGATGTGGCTGCCCTGACCGGTGATACCGCGCCGCACCAGTGCGGCCAGAATGCCCTGCGCACAGGCCGCACCGGCCAGCATGTCGCCGATGGCGAGGCCGAATGGCACCGGCCCCTGGTCCTCGTCGCCGTTCAACCACATCACGCCGGAACGCGCCTGCGCCAGGAGATCCTGGCCCGGGCGTTTGACCCACGGGCCGTCCTCGCCATAGCCGCTGATCGAGGCATAGACCAGGCGTGGATTGATCTTGCGGACCGCCTCATAGTCCAAGCCGAGCCGTTCGATGACGCCCGGCCGGAAATTCTGGATCAGCACGTCGGCCTTGGCCAGAAGGCCGCGCAGCGCCTCGAGGTCGGCCTCGTTCTTGAGGTCGATGGCAAGACTTTCCTTGGCCCGGTTGATGGCATGGAAGATGGTGGAATCGCCGCCGATCTCGGTGTCGCTGAGATAGAGCCGGCGCGACAGGTCGCCGCCATCCGGGCGCTCGATCTTGATGACGCGCGCGCCGAGATCGAGCAGCCTCAGCGAGCAATAAGGCCCGGACAGGAACTGGCTCATGTCGACGACGACGAGACCGGCGAGCGGCAATTCGGCTGCTGCCGGCATCGTTATTTCTCCGTCTTGCCGACGAAGTCGGCCGGGTTGCGGTACTTCACCGTCTGCAGATGCTCGCAATAGAGAACCAGCTCGCCTTCGCCCTTGAACACCTCGTAGCTGGCGCGGATCAGCCCCATCTCCTGGTAGCGGGGCTTCTTGTCGAGATTGGAGCGGATCGAATAGATCGTGTCGCCAATGAAGACGGGTTTTATGAAGCGGAGCTTGTCGTAGCCATAGGAAAAGGCGTTGACGCAGTTGGTGGCGACCAGTCCCAGGCCAGCCGAGAAGACGAAGGCGCCGGCGATCAGCCGCTTGCCGAAAATGCCTTCGCTCTCGGCAAACATCTGGTCCTGCACATAGGGGTGGATGTCGAGCACCAGCGTGTTGAACAAATGGCTGTCGCCTTCGGCCATGGTCCGTCGCAACGAGCGGATCTTCTGCCCGACCGGCCAATCCTCATAGAACCAGTTTTCGGCGTTCCATACCGGCAGCGCGGCATGATCCGCCGGCATGTTCTTGGGATACGTCGAGGCGACACCGACGGTGGATGCGAAATCGTTCATGACCGAATCCGCCAGTCCTGCCGAAGGGACCGCGCAACCATTTGAACACGCATCAAGGCGCCTGAGTGCAAGACGTCTCCTCCCGTCAATCTTCTTTTGTAAATAGTATTTTCACATATGGGGTTGCGTTGCAAGCGTGAACAGGCGAAATTTTGGCTGCTCCCGCGCGCTGAAGCGCAGGCGGGCAGGGAGGAAAATCATGCGCAAGGATTGTCTGGTCTTTGTCGGCAGCCTGAACCGGGAGGCGCCGTATTTTCAGGGCGCTCGGGGCGTCGGTCTCGGCGTCTACAGCTTTGACGAGGAAACGCTGGAAACCCGAAAACTGGCTGAAGCCGATGACGTCGACAATCCAACCTTCTTCTCGGTGACGCCGGACGGTTCACACGTCTACGCCAATTCGGAAGTCTTCACCTGGCGCGAGGGAACTGTCTCCGCCTACAGCTTCGATCGTGCCTTGGGCGCGCTCACCTATCTGAACAAGCAGCCGTCGCTGGGCAGCATCACCGCGCACAACACCATCACCCGCGACGGGACGAAGCTGCTGGTCGCCAATTACGGCATGGGGGAAGGCGGCCCGGACCGCGCGGTGGCGGTCTATTGCTTAGAGGAGAGTGGTGCCTTGTCGGCCCCGCTGGCCAGCGTCTCGCATTCCGGCAGCGGCCCGAATGCGGCACGACAGGAACGCTCGCACGCCCACAGCATTACCGAAACCATTGCCGGCGGGACAGCCATCGTCGCCGATCTCGGCATCGACCAACTGGTGTCCTACCGGATCGAGCACGATGGCAACCTGACCAAGCTTGCGGAATCCGCTTTGCCGGCGGGCGCCGGTCCGCGCCATCTTGCGCTGCATCCAAACGGACGTTTCGTCTTCGTTATGAACGAGCTGGATTCGACCATCGTGGCGATGGCGCTGGACGAAGCCTCGGGCAAGCTCACGCTCATCGACGCGAAGCCCGCGGTGCCGGCCGAGGCGCGCGACAGCAACCATTGCGCCGACATCCAGATCTCGCCGGATGGCCGTTTTGTCTACGGCTCCAACCGTGGCCATGACAGCGTCGTCATCATGGCGGTCGACCAGCAGACGGGTTCGCTGAGCCTCGTCGGCTATATCTCTTGTGGTGGCGCGACGCCGCGCAATCTGGCGCTGACGCCGTCAGGCGGCCATCTGTTTTCCGCCAACCAGAACGCCGACCGCATCTCGATCTTCGCTCGCGACGCCGAGACCGGCATACTCAGCGACACCGGGCGCGCCATCGAGATCGGCACGCCGATGTGCGTCAAGATCGTGCGCTGAACGCCGACAACTGTGAAGCCTTGGACAAAATCGCCCTGGGCTCAAGCCTGTTGTATTGCCGAGAGCTTCCAGTTCGAGCCATTCTCACGCACGAATGTCCACAGCTCGGTCGTCTCTGTCGGATGATCATCGTCGCCCGCGACGACCTTGCCGCTGGCCCGTTCGCGCGTGACGTCACGAGACTCGTAGCGCAATGCGGCCGTGGCGTAGTCGCGGTCATCCTCACGCCAGCTTTCAGCGACGTCGGCCTGCAGCAACGTGATGTCCGTTACCTCGTTCCTGAGACCTTTCTGGGCATTGTCGGCCAGCTCTTCCGACAGATAGGATACCATTTCGGGGGTAACAGCCCGGCGCAAAGCGGCATGGTCTTCGCGCCCGAATGCTTCCGGGACATCGGTCAACAGCTGCTGGAATGCGTCGAGGTCGGTCTGAGCCAGCGTGATCTCATCAGAACCGATGGCCGGAGAGCTTCCGCCCGAACCACCGCCAAAGCCGGGAATTGTGAAGGAGCCTGCAGTCTGCTGCCCTGCCGTTGCGCGGTTCTCAAATCTCGAAGCCTGGGCATGGCCGGCACCGGCGAGCGCTGGCGCAGGACCACGCGCCGATTGCGAGCGGAAGAAGCGGATAGCCAGCATTATCGCGCCACCGATGAGCAGGGCCTGAAGCAGGAAACCGAACATGCCGGCCAGGCCGCCGAAGCCTTGGCCGACGAGCAGACCGATCAGGCCGCCGAGCAGCAGGCCCCGCATCATCGTTCCACCAAAACCGCTCATGAAGCCGGGCCTCTGCGGGCCGGCCTGCGGCTGCCGGGCCGCGTTGTTCACACCGGTGTTGGGCGTCATCGAACGCTCGACCGGAGCGGTCGGGGCCGGTGCGGTCCTAGTCGGCGGTGCCGATTGGAACGTGCGCATGCCACGACTGCCGAAACTGCCGCCGCGGCGCGCCTCGGCATGGTCTATCGCGACCATCGAAAACGCCAGGAACAGTCCTGCAAAGAGGGCTGCAAATCGGCTTGTACGGGAAGTCATCGGAGATGAACCTTTGTCTCTGCGGTTTCGGAAATTTTCAGCCGTCGCCGGGTGCCGGCGTCATGCGGTCAATCGAACAACTCTTCGAAAAATGATTTCTTCCGCTTTGGATAGCGGTGGCCGTGGGAGCGGGAATAATCGTCGTCGCGGCCCTGGCCGTGTTGCGGCTGGGAGAATGCTGCCGGCTGTGGCTGCGGCGCCGGCGCCGCTTCCCTGCCGGAACGCTCGATGATCTTGTCGAGTTCTCCCCGATCAAGCCAGACGCCGCGGCACTGCGGACAATAGTCGATTTCGATACCCTGGCGTTCGCTCATCACGAGCGCAACGCGGCAGGAGGGGCAAGTCATGCCAAGGAGAGAAGTAGATGTCATACGGCGCTCCAAACCAAAAAAGAAGGAACCCGCTCGACCGAAAAGGATGAAAACGGGCCCGTTACAGCGGTCCGACATCACAGTCGCCAAAAGCGACAGTCAGAGGGGCCCGGCCCGCAGGGGACAATTAGGAATGCAGCGCCGCGCCTTCAAGGGGCGATATTGCCCGCAAGAGTGATTTGTTCGCCATCTCGCTCAGACCGTGACCACGATTTCAAATCGTCACCACGATTTCAGATCGTCACCACGATCTTGCCGAACTGCTCGTTCGACTCCAGGTGGCGATGTGCCTCGACGATTTGGTCGAACGCGAAGGTCCTATCGATGATCGGCTTTAGAGTCCCGGTCTCGAGTCCTGCGAGGATGAAAGCCTTGGCGGCCTCCAGTTTCGCCGGGTTGCCGGTGATCTCGTGGACGAGGTAGCCGCGCAGCGTCAGTGTCTTGGCCAGCACGGCGAATAGCGGAAACGGTGTCGGCGCGTGGCTCAGTCCGCCATATTCGATGAGGATGCCGCTATGCGACATGGCCGCCGTCAGCGGCTCGAAGCTCGGGCCGCCGACCGCATCGAACACGACGCGCACGCCTCGCGGCCCGGCGATCTGGTTCAACCGCGCCGCCAGATCTTCCTCCGTCGAGGCCACGACTTCGGCCGCACCGGCGTCGAGCAGCGCCCGCATCTTCGCCGATGTTCGCGTCACCGCAATCGTCGTCGCGCCCACACTGTTGGCGATCTGGATCGCGGCAAGCCCGACACTGCTCGACGCCGCGGTGATCACCACGTGGTCTCCGCTGTGCAGCCCGGCGATATCGATCAGCGCGCCATAGGCGGTGAGGTATTGCATCCAGACCGCCGCTGCCGTTTGCCAGTCGAGCGACGGCGGGTGCTTGACGATAAGTTCCGCGGGATAAGTGGCAAGCTCGCCATAGGCCGGCCAGCGGATCATCGATTGCGGCGGGATGACACTGACGCCGTCGCCCGGCGCGAATTCCTTCACGCCGTCGCCTATAGCCTCGATGACACCCGCCGCTTCGAGACCAAGCCCCGAGGGCAGCTTCGGCGTCTCGATATAGGAACCCGCGCGCAGCAGCGCGTCGGCGCGGTTGAGGCCGAGCGCCTTGACGCGGATTTGAACTTCGCACGGGCCCGGTGGGGGAAGCTCGGCATCCTCGATGCGCAGAACCTCAGGGCCGCCATGCTGGTGAAAGCGAACCACACGTGTCATTCGGGATACTCCAAATCAACTGGACCGAATGAGCTATGCAGCTAGGCTGCCCGGGGATAAATGGCTGCACGAGAAGAACAGTAGAAACCAGGAGTTCCGAATATGGATCGGCTCGAAAGCATGGCTGTGTTCGTCAAGGCCGTCGATCTCGGCTCGTTCGCGGCAGCAGCGGTCGCCCTGGACGTCTCGGGACCGATGGTTGGCAAGCATGTCCGGTCTCTCGAAGAACGGCTTGGCGTTCGCCTGCTCAACCGGACCACACGCCGGCAGAGCCTGACCGATTTCGGCCGCGCTTACTATGAACGCTGTCGGGTGGTGCTGGCCGAGGCCGACGCCGCAGATGCGCTCGCCGCCGACCAGTTTTCGGAGCCACGCGGAAAACTGCGCGTCACCATGCCGGCGCATTTCGGTCGCCACTGCGTGACGCCCGTGCTGCTGAAACTCGCCCGGCAATATCCGATGCTGGAACTCGATCTATCTCTCAGCGATCGCTTCGCCGATCTTGCCGAGGATGGCTACGATCTCGCCATTCGGACCGGTGCTCTGGGCGACAAGGCGGGGGTGATCGCACGCCGCGTCGCGCGCCAGGACATGGTCGTCTGCGCCGCACCTTCCTATCTTAGAATTCATGGCGAACCGCGACAGATCGAGGATCTCGCCGACCATCAGGCAATTGTCTACCGCCGGCTCGGCCAGATCATTCAGCCTTGGCTATTTGCGCGAGAGGGGCAACCGGTGCAGGAGATCATACCGACCGGCCGGCTGCGGCTCGACGATCTCGATGCCATCGCTGACGCGGCTGCCGACGGCATGGGCCTTGCCTGGTTGCCCTGGTGGCTGGTGCGCGAGCGCATTGAAGCCGGCGCGCTGGTCGCACTGTTGCCGGACCAGCCTCGATATCTCTACGACTGCCATGCGCTTTGGCTGCAGACGCCGCATCTGCCGCTGAAGGTGCGGTTGGCCGTCGATGCGCTGGCCGCCGCCTTGCCGAAGTCGATGGCCTAACCGCAGCGTCGCAGTCGCTCTCAGTTGAGATCGCGCGGATACTCCTTGACCTCGTTGCGGTCGACGATCAGCTCATCACCATCATGGGCGGTGATGTGGGTCTCGATCCGCCAGACCTTTCGCAGCGCCCTTACCGTCGCCTTCACTGAAAGCCGCACCTGCCAGTCGCCGCGCCCATAGGACTTGTCCCATGTGCAGGTGCCGACCGCCGAGTTCGGATCGTCGGGGTGGATGGTGAACCGGTCGACATGCCTCGCCGCAACGGTCATCTGCGTATGTGGATGCCGCACCGTGCCGCCATCATTGACGACCTGATAGACGGTCTCGCCGGTGACCTGGTCCGTCGACACCGAGCGCTGGAAGCCGCCGCCCTTGGCCAGCACCTCCTGCTCCATCGGCGCGGCGCTTTCCGCGCCCAAGAAAGCCCCCAGCGTGTCGTCCAGCTTCTGCGGTGGGCGCACTGGCAGGATCAGCCGGCTGTCGCCGCAATGGATCGACAGCGTCGCCTGCTCAGCGGTCGGGAAGACAATCGGCCAATGCGATGTCGCAAGCGCCAGCCGGATACGCTCGCCGACCTCGAAACGCTGCCCGCAGCAGCGCAGCTTGACGCGGACGGTCTCCGCCTGGCCCGGCACCATGGGTGCGATGTCCAGATCATCGTTGCGATGGCTCAGATTGAGAATACCGTAGCTGATACGCGAGGCGGCACCTTCAGGAAATACCTGCGACAGCGTGGCGGACAGAAGGGCGACGGGCTTGTCGGAGGAGAGCTTGACCTCGAATTCGGGGAAGCCAAGGATCTCGACCGCATCGGTCAACGGCGCCGTCTCGAAGATCAGGGCATTGCCTTCTTCCATGCGCTGGTCGACCGGCAAGGTCGGCATCACGCCATAGCCGCACCAGGCGCCGGACGACAGGCCGGCCGTCTGTGGCGATGAAACCTCCAGGATCGCGTTTGCGCCCTTGGCTTCGCTCAGCACATGCGGCGCAAGGTTCAGCACCTTTTCGCCGACGCCGGGTCCCGGCCACGCCGGTTCCGCCACCCAGCGGCCGGGCCGCTCGTCATAGATCGCCGCCGGCCGTGCGGGATCCTGGATCCAGGCGCGCAGCATCGGCTCGTCGGCAATGCCGGTGTCGATGCCCTTGAGATATTGATCCCACCAGCGCAGGCACTCCTGCAGGAAGCCGATACGCGGGCCGGGCATGGCGAAGTGCGGATATTTGTGGCCCCAGGGTCCGATCAGGCCCTTGCGAGGACCGCTCAGCTTTTCCAGCATCCGGAAGATCGGATTGGGATAGCCGTCGGCCCAGCCGCCGACGGCATAGACCGGGATTTCGACATCGGAATAGTCCTCGCAGATCGAGCCGTGCTTGTAGAAATCATCGCGGCGCTGGTGTTCGAACCAGTCCTGCATCCAGATGCCGTTGCCGTTCAGCCGCTGCTCCCAAAGATCGCGCCAGCGGTCGCCGACGATCAGCGGATCCGGCGGGGTCATGGCGATGGCCCAAGCGGTGGTGCCCCACATCAGATTGTCGCACATCATCGCGCCGCCGAGATAATGCACGTCGTCGTTGTAGCGGTCGTCGGTCGAGCACAGCGAGACGACGGCTTTCAGCGCCGGCGGCCGGCGGGCCGCGACCTGCAGCCCGTTGAAGCCGCCCCAGGAGATGCCGATCATGCCGACGCTTCCCGAACACCAAGGCTGCCGGGCCAGCCATTCGATGACCGCCAGGCAGTCATCCTGTTCCTGCTCCAGGTATTCGCCCTTGCATAGCCCCTCGCTGTCGCCCGAGCCGCGCATGTCGACCCGCACGCCGGCATAGCCGTGACCGGCGAAATAGGGATGCGTCAGCGCATCGCGCTCCACCGTTCCGTCACGCTTGCGATAGGGCAGATATTCGAGGATCGCCGGCACCGGATCGGCCTCGGCGTCTTCCGGCAGCCAGATTCTAGCCGCCAGCTTGACGCCGTCGGGCATCGGAATCCAAAGATTCTCGATCTCGCGGATTTTTCGCGGGAAATCGGTGACGACGCGGATATCTTGCATGGCGGCTCCTCTCAACGCCCCGGCCGACACTTGCGCCGGTGGCGGTCCTATGTGTTCAGCGGGAAATGGCAGGTCAGGCGGCTGTTTCCGACCGTGACCGGGACGGGGACATCGACCGCGCAACGGCCCTGGGCCTGCGGACAGCGTGTGTGAAATTCGCAGCCTGAAGGGCGCGCCAGCAGGGACGGAACGTCAGCCGGCAGCGTGATGCGCTGATGCACCCTGTCGGGATCGGGCTCCGGATTGGCGGACAGAAGTGCCGCCGTATAGGGATGATGCGGCGCGCGGAAGATCGCTTCGGTTTCACCCTGCTCGACGAAGCGTCCGAGATACATCACCGCCATGCGGTCGGCGATCTGGCGCACGACATGCAGATTGTGGGTGATGATCAGCATCGACAGGCCCATGCGGTCGCGCAGATCGTTGAGCAGGTTCAGCACCTCTCCCTGCACCGAGACGTCGAGGCCGGCGGTCGGTTCGTCGGCGACGACCAGCACGGGGTCCAGCGCGATCGCCCGCGCCACACCGACGCGGCGTGCCTGGCCGCCGGAAAGCTGGTGCGGGTAGCGGTCGGCGAAATCGCGCGGCAGTCCGACCAGCGCAAGAAGCCGTGTGACTTCGGCGTTGAGATCGCGATCCGATAGTCCGTGGATGACGAAAGGCTCCGACAGCAGCGAGCGCACGCTGAGCCGTGGTGACAGCGACCCGACCGGATCCTGGAACATCATCGGCATGCGCCGCCGCACCGGTTTCATGGCGGTGTTGGACAGGCCTTGCAGTTCCTGCCCTTCAAACAGGATCGTGCCCGCTTTCACCGGCTGAAGACCGTTGAGGGTGCGCGCCAGCGTCGTCTTGCCCGAGCCGGATTCGCCGACCAGCGCGAAGGTGCTGCCTCGTTGAAGAGTGAAGCTGACACCGGACACCGCTTCGATCTCGGTGGCTCGCCCGGCGAGCCTGGCGGACAGGCCGCCAACCCGGAACGAGACTCGCAAATCGCTGACGCGGAGCAGGTCGTCGGAGCTCATGCGTTCATCGCTCCCAAGGGAATGTCCGCATGCCAGCAGTGGGCGATGTGAGACCCACCGAGGATTGCGCTGGGAGGCGTCGTCAGGCATTGGGCGTCGGCGCGATCGCAGCGCGGCTGGAAGACGCAGCCGCTTGGTCGGCGGCGCAGATCCGGCAAGGTCCCGGCGATGGTCGGCAGGCGGGCAACCCGCTGCGACAGCCGCGCGGGATCACAGGCCAAAAGCTTCTGCGTGTAGGGATGGCGCGCATCGTGGAAGATCTCGCGAGTCGTGCCGCTCTCCACCACCTCACCGGCATACATCACGATCATCTCGTCGCAGAGTTCGGCAATCACGCCCAGATGATGCGAGATGAACAGCACCGAGCAGCCGATGTCGCGCTGCAGATCCTTGAGCAGTTCGATGGTGGCCACCTCCAGCGTGGCATCGAGCGCAGTTGTCGGCTCGTCGGCGATCAGCAGCGCCGGTTCCATCATCAGCGCCATGGCGATGGCGATGCGCTGCTTCATGCCGCCGGAGAACTCGTGCGGAAACTGTGTCAGCCGGCTTTCCGGATCGGGAATCCGCACCTTGCGCAGCATGGCGACCGAACGCGGATCCTTGTCCCGCTTCGACAGACCGGAGCGATACTGGATGTCGCGCATCTGCCGCCCCACCGAAAGCACCGGGTTGAGCGCACCCATCGGATCCTGGAACACGGTGGCGATCCTTTGCCCGCGCAGGCCGCGCATCGCGGTCGGGTCGAGCCGGGCAAGGTCCTTGTCGCCCTCGAAGATGATCTCGCCCGATGTGATTTCACCATTGTCGGCGAGCAGGCCGAGAATGGCGTTGATGAGCGTCGATTTCCCGCAGCCGGATTCGCCGACCACGCCGACGCTGCGGTTGGCCGGCACGGAAAAGCTCACCTGCTTCAGCGCCTCCAGTGGCCCACTCTCGGTGTGGAAGGCGACGCTCAGATTCTTGACCTCGAGAACCGTCATGAGCGCCCCTTCAGCCGGGGATCGAAGAGGTCGCGCAGCGTCTCGCCGAAGAAGGTGAAACCGAGTGTCGTCAGCACGATCGGCAGGCCGCCGGCAATCACGATCCAGTAGGAATCGCGAATGTTAGCGAAGCCGTCATTGAGGATCGCGCCCCAGCTCGGCGTCGGCGGCCGCACGCCGAGCCCGAGGAAGCTCATGCCGGCCTCGATCGCCACCACCACGGGAATGTCCATCGATATCAAGATCAGGATCGGGCCGATGATGTTGGGCAAGATATGGACGCGCAGGATGCGGCCCGCACTGGCGCCCATCGAGCGCGCCGCCATGACATGTTCGGCTGATTTGAGCACCAGCGTCTGGGTTCTGATGATGCGGGCATAGCCCGGCACATTGACCAGCATCACCACCAGCACCACCGCGTAGAGCGAGGGGCCGAACAGGGTGACCAGCGTCAGCGCCAGCATAACGGTGGGAAAGCTCTTCACCGCGTCGAAGATCAGCAGCAGCACATTGTCGAGCCAGCGCGGCCCATAGCCTGCGATCAGCCCCAGCACGACGCCGACAACCAGCGACACCGCTGTCGCGCCCAGCGCGATCATAAGCGCGACGCGCCCGCCATAGAGCACCCGGGTGAGAAGATCGCGGCCGAGATGGTCGGTGCCGAGCAGATGCAGCAGGCTCGGCGAAGCGAAGCGTTCGGCCGGCGATATCTTGCTCGGCGCATAGCTGGTCAGGAGGCTGGCGAAGACCGCTGACAGCATCACGACCGTCACCAGCGTCAGGCCGATGGCGCCCAGCGGCTCGCGCATGATGCGGCGCACGGTGCGCCATATCATGCCGAGACGGAAGCTGCGGGATGGCAGCTCAGTTGAAACTTGATCTGACACGGGGATCCAATAGGCCGACCAGAATGTCGGCCGCTACGTTGACGAGGACGAAGAAGACCGTGGTGACCAGCACGGCTCCGGAGACGATGGGGTAGTTGCGCACCGAGATCGCCTCATAGACCAGCTTGCCGATGCCGGGGCGGGCGAAGACGATTTCGGCGAAAACGGAAGACGACAGCATGTGGCCGATGCCGACGCCGAGCAAGGTGATCGTCGGCAGCACGGCGATACGCAGCGCGTAGGTGTAGACGATCCGGTGCTCGGTCAGGCCGAAGGCGCGCGCCGTGCGGATATGGCTGGCTTCCAGTGTCTCCAGCATCGAGGCGCGCACCATGCGCGAGATGTAGCCGATCCAGCCAAGGCCGACCGCCAGAGACGGCAGGATGAGGTGCTGGAGCCGGCTGGCGAGGTCGCCCGGTTCGCCGGCGCCGATCGCCGGAAGCCATTGCAGGGCGACCGCAAACACCAGCAGCGAATAGATGGCGACGACGAAGGATGGCACGGCGATCATCGCCACCGACAGCACCCCGATCACCTGATCGACAAAGCCGCCGCGCCGCACCGCCGCGATGCAGCCAAGCGGGATGCCCAGCGCCACCGACCACGTGATGCCGCCGACCACCAGCGCCAGTGTGAACGGAAGCTGCTCCATCACCACGTCCAGGACCGGCCGGTTCGACAGAACCTCGGTGCCGAGATCGCCATGCAAGGCAGAGCCGTAGAAGTTCACGAATTGCCGCCAGACAGGTTGATCCAAGCCCATACGCTCGCGCAGCGCCTCCTTCATCTCCGGCGTCGCGCGTGGCCCCAGCGCGACGGAGGCCGGGTCTCCGGGAATGAGGTAGACCATGGCGAACATCATCATCATGGCGACGCTGATGATGATGGCGCCAAGCCACAGACGCTTGAGGGCGTAGCGGATCATTTTCGGTACCTGCCGGATGGTCTTTGGCCGGGGCGAGCCCCGCCCGCCGATATCATGCCGGTTTGAAGTCGGTGAACACGGGTTCGCCGTTCGGCTTCAGGCCGGCCACAAGCGTGTCTCGATTCATGATGCCGGTGACCTCATGCGTCAGGAAAACGTAATTGCCGTTCTCCTCCATCAGGTCCTGCAGCTTCTTGTAGATGACATCGCGTTTTGCAGGATCGAGTTCGACCATGCCTTCAGCGTTGAGCTTGTCGAATTCCTCGCTGGAAAAACGCTCCCAGTTCCAGACGCCGATCTGGTCGCGCGTGAACCATGCGGTCGCCCAGCTCGGGTCCGGCTGCATGGAGAAGCGGCTGATGATCATCTGCAGCTTCTTGTAGTAGTCGCCTTCCTTGGCGCCAAGCGTCCAGAAGGTGCCGCTGTCGTTCTGCTTGATCTCCACAGTGAGACCGACATCCTGCAGGTTCGACTGCACGACCTGCGCCGCGGTCAGCCGCTCGGTCTTGTTGAGGATGTCGAGCGTGATCGTGGTGCCGGCCAGCCCCTCCTTGGCGATCATGTCGCGGGCGCGGTCCGGATCGAAATCGAACAGGTTCTTCTCGCGGTGCCCAGGCAGGCCGGGCGCGATGATGCCGGTGGCCGTGGCGGCGGCGCCGAAATAGGCAGCGTCGACCACCGCCTTGCGATCCACCGCGTACTGAACCGCGCGGCGCATGTTCGGATTGTCGAAAGGGGCGACATCCTGGTTCATGCCAAGCCAGACAAAGGCCAGCGACGGCTTCTCCACCACGGTCGTTTTTGGCGGCGGCGTCTGCTTCAGCCGCGAGATCGAGGAGACCGCGGTCCAGGTGTAGTCGAGGTCGCCGGCCTCATATCCAAGTTCGGCGGTCTTCTCATCCTCGATCGGATGGATGTGGATTTCCGCGAAGGCGCCCTGCTCGTACTTCCAGTCGGGATTGCGCACCAGCACCGTGCGCTGCTTGGGCAGCCATTCCTTCAGGATGTAGGGGCCCGACTGGGCCACCGGCTTGACGCCCATCTTGCCACCGAGCTCGGTGATGGCGCGCTTCGACAGGATGGTGCCGGACGGCGTCGGCAAGGTCGACGTCCACAGCGGCGCGAAGGCCTGCTTCAGGTGGATCAGCCCCGACAGCTTGTCCTTGACCTCGACCTCCTTGAGCGTTGCCCAGTCGCCGGAATAGGGGCTCTTGTTGGCGGGGTCGGCGATGCGTTCGATCGAAAACTTGACGTCTTCCGCCGTCATCTGGCCGTAGCCATCGGTGAAGCCGATATTGTCGCGCAGCTGGAAGGAGACGGTCAGCGGATCGAGCTGCTTGATCGTTTCCGCCGCCATCGGCCGCCAGCCCCAGCTATCGCCCGGCGTGGTGACGACGAGGCCGGCGAAGATGACGCTGGTGATGTCGCCTTCAGGCGCCGCCAGCCGGAAGCAAGGGTCGAGCGTCTGGATGTCGGCGTAGGATCGCACCTTGAGGATCGGCCCGTCGCTCGACCAGGAAACTTTTGGATTGACCATTGAGGCGAGGCCGAAAGCGCCGGCTCCGGCGAGCAAGCTGCGGCGCGAAACCCTGGTGTCGGCTAGAATGGACATGCTCTACCCCTCTGCTGTTTTCGTTGTCTTGTTTTTCAGGCCGCGGGCCATTCTCCAAGCCGGGCCGAATGTACCGGTCCGCTAAAACTGCTAATAATAGACATCTATGTCTAGCGAAAATTTTGCCGGCATGTCCTAATCTTGGATACGGACGATCTTGCGGGAAATCTTGATATCCGATCCGACCCCGCCGCTGCGTCGGCATAGGCAAGCGGCTAAGCGCGAAATGTGATCGCGCACACGGTGCGGCCTGGCCCGCCATTCGGTGGGGCCTGGATCAAGAGCTGGAGCGGAGACGCGCTCTCCGCTACCTTCACTTCCAGATTTCGGCCGCCAGGCGCACGAAATTGCCGCCCAGGACGTTGCGCACGGTCTGCTCGGACTGGCCGCGGCGCAGAAGCACATCGGTCAGTTCGCGCATCTGGCCGGGAGCCGCGTAGGTCGTCGCCCCTTCCGGATATTCGCTCTTGGGCCAGAATTGCGGATTGTCGGAAATGATACGGTCGATGCCTTTGACGTCGACGGGGAAGGCGTAGTCCAGCCCGATGCCGACATGATTTGGGCCAGCCAGATCGACGAGATATTCAATGTGGTCAGCCAGCCTGTCCGAGTCCGTCCGCCCTTCTCCCAGGAAACGATTGAGCCCGACAATCGCGACGATGCCGCCGGTGCGCGCGCAGGCCTTTATCTGCTCGTCGGTGATGTTGCGGCCATGGCCGCACAAGGCCTTGGCGTTGGAGTGCGAGAAGATCACCGGCCGGTTGGAATATTCCATCACCTCCATCGAAGTGCGATAGCCGGTGTGGGTGACGTCGACGAACATGCCGAGACGGTTCATCTCGTCGATGACCTCGCGGCCGAACGCCGTCAGGCTGGTCTCGACATCGTGGCAACCGCCGCCGGCGAGGTTGTTCCTGTTGTAGGCAAACAGGATCTGGCGGACGCCCAGATGGTGATAAAATTCCACCATCTCGACGCGGCCGTCGAGCGCGTTCATGCCCTCGATGTCGAAGGTGATCGCCAGTTTGCCCTCGAGCTTGGCCTTGCGGATTTCCGCGACGGAGGAGACCAGCGTGTAGTGCTCAGGGTTGGCAAGGATCCAGTGGCGGAAATTCGCGAGGGTCCGCACTGTCTGCTCCCAGGGCAACAGGTCGAAGCCGACATCGATGGACAGATAGTCGATGCCGGCATCGCGCCAGATCTGCAGATTGTTCAGGTCCGCCGCCGGATCCGGCATGAAGCCGGAATGCGCGTCCCATATGATTTCACTGTCGAAAATGGCCTGGGCGGCAGTCGAAACGCTCACTTTTTCCTCGCTCTCTCGGCAACACCAACAACGGAAGGCCAGATCAAGCGGCGTTCCGGACGTGTGATCCAGATGCAGTACGCGTCAAGTATCAGGCCACAGACACATGTGTCTCGACAGCTCCGAACGGGCCTGTATGGTCGCCGTCGCTGCATGTCGCTCCGACCGGACCATCGGCAAAAGGGAGAACAAAGATGAGCTCAAACGGAAGCCATGGCGGGAGCGATAGCAGGCATATCGCCGTGATCGGCGGCGGCATTATCGGCTGCAGCGCGGCTTTCCATTTGCTGCGGTCCGGCGTGCGCCGGGTGACGGTCATCGATGCGGGTCAGCCGGGTGCCGCGACCACCAGCGCCGGCGCGGGCTTCGTCTCCCATTGGTCCGCCGGCATGATCCCGCTCGGTGAAGAAGGCCTTCAACTGCAGCAATATGGCCTCGATTTCTATCGCAGGCTGCACGAGGTCGGCGTCGAGATCGGTTATCGGCCAAACGGCACCTTGATCATGGCGCTGACCGAGGACGGGCGCGAGCGTTTCGTCCGACCGGTGCTGGACTCACCCTATGCCCCACCGGAAATGCAGGATTTGAACGCCGCGCAGATCGGCCAGAAGATGCAGGGCCTCATCGATCCGGCGCGGGTCCATTCGGCCGCCTATAATCCGCATGGCATCCAGCTCGACACCAAGCTGGCGATGGGGGTACTGACCGGCCAGATCAGCGAGCTCGGCGGTGTTTTTCGCAGCGGCACACGCGTGACGGCCGTCCATGATGCAGGCGATCGGGTGACCATCGAGACCGATCAGGGCAGCCTTGAGGCTGACGGCGTGATCGTTGCCGCCGGCGCCTGGAACAACCAGGTCATATCAGGCCTCGGCTGGAAGTTGCCGCTGCTGCGCGTCGTCGCGACGCGCATCGTCACCGACGATCGCGGGCTGCCGTCGACCATTCCCACCGTCCAGTGCCGCGAATTGCGGCTGTGGCTGCGCGAGACATTCGGCGCCGTCATGTGGGGAACCGGCCGGCATTACAAACCTCTCTACAAGACTGACGACAACGAGATCGAACCTGGCCAGCCGCACAATATCGAGCTGATGCGGGAGACCTCCGAGCAGGAGCTTGCCGAGTTGCAGACTGTGTTCCCGCCGCTGCGCGGTTCGACGATCGCGAGCTGGGCGCAAGGCGTGCCGTGCTACACGCCCGACAACGGCCTTGTCGTCGGCAAGGTGCCCGGCAGCGACAATGTCGTGGTCGTCGGCGGCGACAATGAGAGCGGCGTCACCCATGGACCGGGTCTTGGCCGGCTATCCTGCGAACTGGTCCTCGGGCACACCCCGTTCGTTTCCGCCGAGCGGTTCCGTGTCGATCGCTACGCCTCCGATGCCTTCAAGTCGGAGGCCGAGATCGAGGCCGCCATGCCGGCCTGGGGCGCGCGTCATGAAGCGTCGCGGTTTGGTCGCGAGGCCTGATCTGTCAGCTGTCCCCGACGCTTGCCTGCAAGCTGTCGCCGACGCTGGCCAGCAGCGCCTGCGCCACCGCCCTGACCACCGGGCCGGCATTCTTCCTCATGACGATGTGGAAGGAGCCGGCGTGGCGACGCGAGGTTTTCGTCAGCCGGACGAGCTGGCCGCGACGCAGATGCTCATCGGCAAATCCCGCCCAGGCGAGTGCCGCGCCGCGCCCGGCGATGGTTTCGTGGATCATCGACATGTAGCTGGTGAACCGAGGCCCATCGAGTTTCCGCTCGGTTCCGATCCATGACTGCCAACTGTCGATCGCGCCGGGCGGCGTCACCTGGTGCAGCAGCGGCACCGCCAGGAAAGCCTCGGGGTCCTCCGAGGCGAGCCCCGGGTAACGCGCCAGGAACGCCGGTGCGCAAACCGGGAACCATTCGCCGTCGAGCAGTTTGTCGGCCACGAATTCGGGCCATTGCCCGGCTTCGCCGAAACGGATCGACAGCGCCACTTCGGGCTGGTCGAAATCCCTGTAATCGGTGGATGTCTGCAAAAGCACCCGGTCGCCGGCCACCCGCGATATGATGAGGTCGAAGCGCGGCATCAGCCATGCCTGCGCGAAATCGTGGCTGCAGCCGACCACGAATGTATCGCTGTCGTGCGCGGTCAAATCCTCGACCGCTTGCCTGATGGTGCCGAGACCCTCGCGGATCGCTTCGGCCAGCGTGTTGCCGGCCCCGGTGACGGCGACGCGGTTGCCTTTGCGCGTGAACAGCTCGACCGACAACTGGCGCTCGAGGTTGGCGACATGCCTGCTGACCGCCGATTGTGCGATGTTGAGCTCCTGCGCGGCCAGCGTCAGCCCGCCATGCCTGGCGGCAGCCTCGAAGACGACCATGGCGTTCAGCAGGGGAAGCGATGTCTTGAGGGTTTTCACGATCCGAACCTGCATTCATGCCTTTTCGATATGGAGGTCTATTATTTCTGTATTTGCGGCAAGCCTTTCTGCATCGCACACTCTATCGAAAAATCATCCTAACGCCAGCGAGCAGAAAGGTGTTTGCCGTGCAGGCCTCCACACCGAACAGCCAGCCTATCGACAGAAGCGAGACCGTCAGGCTGATCGACCGGCAACGTCCGGACTGGTCGCTGGAACAGGCCTTCTATGCCGACCCTGCGATCTTCGCGCTGGAGCGTGACTTGTGGTTCCCACGCCAATGGATGCTTGTCGCCCATGCCAGCGAGGTGCCTGAAAAGGGCCGCTACATCGTGCGCCAGCTGTTCGGCGAGGAGATCATCGTCGTGCGCTTCGGCGATGGCGAGGACGACATCGCGGCCTATTACAATGTCTGCACCCATCGCGGCTCGCGGCTCTGCGCCAAAGATGGTCGCGGCAAGCTTCTGGTCTGCCCCTATCATGCCTGGTCGTTCAGGCTGACCGGTGAATTGCAGTCGCGGCAGGATCTGCCGGCAAGCGTCGATCCGGAAGCGCTGGGACTGCACCGCGTGCCCTGCAAGGGTTTCGGCGGCCTCGTCTTCTGCGGCCTCGATGCTAGTTCGCTGCCCGACATCCAGCCTGTCGCGGACGGGCTGACGGGCGGCTTGCGCGAAAACGGCCTCGACCGTGCACGCATCGTCGCCCGCAAGAATTATCTGACCAAGGCGAACTGGAAGCTGGTGCTCGAGAACTTTCTCGAATGCTATCACTGCCGGCCGGCTCATCCCGAATATTACCGCGTCAACGGCCATGTCAAAGTGACCGCGACCCGCGATGCCGACAAGGCGGTCGAGTGGCAGAACGAAATCGAGGCCTGGCACAGCGTCATCGGCGATGCCGAATTCCACAAGGGCGCATGGCAAGCAGGCGACCTCGACACGATGCCGTTTGCCATGCACCGCAAGCCGATCGGCTCCGGCCGTAACACGCTGTCCAATACGGGCGAGGGGGTCTCGTGCCTGATGGGTGGTCGTCACGCCTATGATGGCGGCGAAAGCGGCTTTCGCCTCGGACGCCTGTCGTTTGCAAGTGCTGCCAATGATTATGTCACGCTGTTCCAGATGATACCGCGCAACGCCATGGAAACAGACGTCATCCTGACCTGGCTCGTCGACAAGGATGCCGATAACGACGTCGACGCCGATGCGATCAGTTGGATGTGGGACGTCACCACGGTGCAGGACAAGAAGATCACCGAAGACAATGCTGACGGCATCATGTCGCGCGCCTACCGGCCGGGCCCCTATACGCCGCTGGAAAGCCAGACCTCGTTCTTCGTGCAGACCTATCTGTCGGAACTGCGTTCGCTGATCACCGGCACGCGCGGCGCGACCGTCAGCCAGTGGTCCGCGCCGAAGGAACTTTTCGCATCGCCGAAAGCGGCGAGCTGCAACACGCGGCTCTGACCCGCGGCCGAAGATGCCTCTTTGAGGCGTCGCATTCCGATGCCATATGAAGGTGGCCGACGGAATGTTGCGGGAGAGACAGTTTATGACCAAAGGTTCGGACTTGTTCGTCGCGGCCCTCGAGAACGAAGGGGTCGAACGGATTTTCGGCATTCCCGGCGAAGAAAATCTCGATATCGTCGAATCCATCCGCCGCTCCTCGATCCAGCTGATCCTGACCCGCCACGAGCAAGCAGCCGCTTTCATGGCCGCCACCTATGGCAGGCTCACCGGCAAGGCAGGTGTGTGCATCACCACGCTTGGCCCAGGCGCGCTCAATCTTTCGACCGGTTCGGCCTATGCGCTGCTCGGCGCGATGCCGATGATCATGATCACCGGCCAGAAGGGCATCCTGTCATCCCGGCAGGCGCGCTTCCAGATCGTCGACATCGTCGCGGCGATGAAGCCGCTGACCAAGCTGTCGCGCCAGATCGTCTCGCCGAAGATGATCCCCTCGCTGGTGCGCGAAGCTTTCCGTGTCGCCCAGGAAGAACGTCCCGGCCCCGTACATCTGGAACTGCCGGAAGACATTGCGGCGGCCGAGTGTGAGCCGATCGCACTGGTGCCGACGCACCCGGTCGAACTGCCGCTGGCCAGCCCGGGTGCGCTTGATCGCGCCACCCTTATGATCATGGAAGCCAGGCGCCCGCTGCTGATGTTCGGCGCGGCGGCGTCGCGTCCGCGCGTGACCCCCGATGTCGCGCAGTTCGTGCTGCGGACGCAAATTCCCTATTTCACCACGCAGATGGGCAAGGGAACCGTGCCCGGCGGCACGGAGCTCTATATGGGAACGGCAGCCCTTTCGGAGCGCGACTACGTGCACGAGGCCATCGAGCAGGCCGATCTGATCATCACCATCGGTCACGACACCGTGGAGAAGCCGCCCTTCATTATGGGGGCGAAGGGGCCGAGGGTCATTCATGTCGGCTACCAATCAGCCGATGTCGAGCAGGTCTATTTCCCGCAAGCCGAAATCGTCGGCGACCTCGGCCCTTCGCTGGCGCTGCTGGCCGACCGCATCGAGGGCAAGATCCCCAACGCGCAGGTCCTGCTGCCGCTGCGCGAAGGCATTCTGAGCCGGATCGCCGCGCGGGCCACCGAAGATCGCTTCACGCCGCAGCGCATCGTGCACGACGTGCGCGCCGTGATGCCGGCCGACGGGATTCTCGCCCTCGACAACGGCATGTACAAGATCTGGTTTGCGCGCAACTACCGGACGCGCATGGCAAACACGATCCTGCTCGACAATGCGCTGGCCACCATGGGCGCGGGCTTGCCGTCGGCGATGATGGCGGCACTACTCTATCCGCAGCGCCGTGTCATGGCCATCTGTGGCGATGGCGGGTTCATGATGAACAGCCAGGAACTGGAAACCGCCGTCAGGCTCAAGCTCAACCTCGTCGTCCTGCTGCTCGAAGACCATGCCTACGGCATGATCCGCTGGAAGCAGGCGGTTGACGAATTTCCGGATTTCGGCATGACCTTCGGCAATCCCGATTTCGTCAAGTATGCCGAGGCCTATGGCGCCAAGGGGACCAGGGTTGCGGAGATCGCCGACTTGCGGCCGGCGCTTGAAAAGGCCTTCACCGGCGGCGGCGTGCATCTCGTCGTCGTGCCCATCGACTATTCCGAAAACACCAGGGTGCTCGTCGACGAATTGCGCGAGCGGCTGCCAGCGCCGCAGACGCCCTGACGGCAGCGACAAGCCGCCGTCAGGATTGCTTGGGCGGAAGACCCTACACCTTGCAGTAAGGCGTCACCGGCTCGATGGTGCCGAAGTCCTTAGCGATCTCGTAGCCGATGCCGTCGGCCGCCGCCTTGCCTACATAGGAATGGCACAGCGTGTGGTTGTTGGTGGCGTCGACACGAATCTTGCCTTGCGGTGCGTCGAACTCGATCGACGGCAGCGCGGCCAGCACATCATCGTCCTTCAACGATCCAGCCTTCTCGGCGGCCAGCGCATAGAGATGCAGGCCGTTGTAGCCGGCCTCGCCGATGCCGTTGACCATCTTCTCCTGACCGAACTTCTCGCGGAAGCTCGAGATGAACTTCTTGTTGACCGGGTTGTCGAGCGCCATCCAGTAGGGTTGCGGCGCATAGGTGCCGGCCGCCACGCCGGGCGGCAGCGCGTCCTTGTTGAAGACCTCGTCGAGCGGGGCGATCAGCGGCTGCTTGATGTCGAAGCTGCGATACTGCTTGAGCTGGGTGACGGCGTCGTTGCCGACCACCATCGACCAGACGACATCGGGCTTCAGTGACTTGATCTTCTGGAAGGCCGGGCCGAAATCGGTGGTGCCGAACGGATAGTAGTCGGCGCCGATGATCTTGCCGCCGGCCTTCTCATAGGCCGCCGTGATCGCCTCGGTCATCTTCTGCGGCCAGGCATAGTCCGAAGCCATGACATAGATCGTCTTGCCGAGGTTCTCGGCCACCCACGGCATCATCGGGTCGACCTGCTGCATCGGGATCGGGCCGGTGGCGACGAAGTAGCGGTTGCATTCGCCGCCTTCGAAATTGGTCGGGTAGAAGAACAGCTTCTTGGCCTTCGAGGTGACCGACAGCGTGGCGCTGCGTTCGGGCGAAATGATCGTGCCCATGATCACGTCGACCTTGTCTTCGTTGATGAGCTTGCGCGCCTTGTCGATGGAGCCCTTGGTCGTGGTCTGGTTGTCCTCGATGATGAGCTCGACCTGGCGTCCGCCAATGCCGTTGGCGGCGTTGAGCTCGGCGGCGGCCAACTTGTAGCAATTGAGCAGCGTCTCGCCGAGGATCGCCTGCAGCCCGGTGATCGGGATCGACAGGCCGACCTTGACGGTGTCGGCGGCGCGCAGGATCGACGGCGCGCCGACGATGGCGAAGGCGGCCGCGGCGCCGCCGGATTTCAAGACAGTTCTTCTGCTTATCATTGTTGTGTTCCCTTCCAGTCCCAGGCGCGCCCCATGCACGCCTTACAAAGCCAACAGGTCCAGGCGCGCTTCGGGCGGGCCCTATAAAGCCAACAAATCCTTGAGCAGGGTCTCGTCGGCGAACGCCTCCGGCGCGCCTTCATGGACGATCCTGCCCTTCTCCATCACCAGACAACGGTCCGATGCCTTGAGAACGAGATCGAGATTCTGTTCGACCAGAACGATCGCGATGCCGCGCTCGCGGGCTATGCGCGGCACCAGTTCGGCGATCGACTGCACGATGTTCGGCTGGATGCCTTCCGAGGGCTCGTCGAGCAGCAGCACCGACGGCAGACCGCAGAGTGCGCGGCCGATCGCCAGCATCTGCTGCTGGCCGCCCGAAAGCGTGCCGGCGACCTGCGCTTCGCGTTCGCGCAGGATTGGAAAATAGCCGAAGATGTCGGCCGGAATGCCGCCGTCGCCACGGTCCTTGGCGGCGCGGGTGCCGACTTCCAGGTTTTGCCGCACCGTCAGCTGGTTAAAGATCCCGCGCCCCTGGGGCACATGCGCGATGCCTGCGCGCGCGCGGCGGAAAGCCGGAGCGTTGGTGAGGTCCTGGTCGCGGAGGATTATGGCGCCGCCGCTTGCCCGCAAGCCGCCGGCGATGACGCGCAACAGCGTCGTCTTGCCGGCGCCGTTGCGGCCGAGCAAGCCGATCACTTCGCCCGGCGCGACGCTGAGGTCGATGCCGTTCAGCACGGGGAGCAGACCGTAGCCGGCCGACACCGCCATTGTCCGCAGCATGATCAGCGCCTCCCCAGATAGACATCGCGGACCATCTCGTCGGTCTCGATGTCATGGAAAGGACCGCTGCGCAGCCGGCGTCCCTGATGCAGCACCAACGTCTCGCAGTTCAGCGCCCGCACGAAGCGGATGTCGTGCTCGACGGCAACAATCGAGAACTCGCCCTTGAGGCGCAGCAGCATCTGCGCCGTCGCCAGCGTCTCCTGCGGCGTCATGCCGGCAGTGGGTTCATCGAGCAACAGCAGGCGCGGCTCTATGGCCAACGCCATCCCGATCTCCAGCCATTGCTTCTGGCCATGCGCGAGCTCGCCGGCCAGCGTGGCGGCACGGTTACCGAGCGCGACCAGTTCCAAGAGTTCACCAACCGGGCGCACTGGCGAAGGCGCGCCCCAGCGCGCGACCTTCAGATTGTCCTCCACCGAGAGGTTCGGGAAGACCGAGGGAATCTGGAATTTGCGGGCGATGCCGAGCCGGGCGATGCGATGCAGCGGCAATCCGGCGATGTCATGGCCGAGGAAGCGCACGCTGCCGCTGGTCGGACGCAGCGTGCCGGTCAGCACGTTGAGGAAAGTGCTCTTGCCAGCGCCGTTCGGCCCGATGATGCAGCAAAGCTCCTTGTCTCGTACGGTGAGGTTCAAAGCCTCCAGCGCCTGCAGTCCGCCAAAGCGGATACCGACATTTTCAGCCTGGAGCAGGATGTCGCTCATTGCGCGCGCCTCCTGCCCTTGAACAGGCCTTTCAGCCGCGCGTAGATCGACAGGATGCCATCCGGCAGGACGAAGACGATGATGACGAAGACACAGCCGAGGAGAAGGGGCCACAGGCTCGGGTTGAAGCTGCTGATCGTCTGCTGCGCGCGCTGAATGAAGATGGCGCCCAGTACTGGCCCAAGCAGCGTGCCGCGTCCGCCGACCGCCACCCAGACGATGACTTCCGTCGACAGAAGCAGCCCGGACAGATCGGGTGCCACCAGCCCGGCCATGCAGACATAGAGGGCGCCGGCAAGGCCGGCGATCGCCGCCGACAGGACGAAAGTGACAAGCAGCCGCAACGGCGCATTGTGGCCGAGCGCGGCCGCCCGGATTTCATTGTCTTCAATGGCGGTCAGCACTGTGCCCCAGCGGCCACGGCTGATCAACCAGAGCGCCAGCACCGTCATGGCGACGATGGCCGAGACGAAGATGTAGCTGGGCAGATCCTGGCTGAGATCGACGTGCAGCCCGCCAAGATCGAACTCGATCGGCGGGATGCCGATCAGGCCGCTGTCGCCGCCGGTAACCGAGCTCCAGGAGACCGCGGCCTGCTGGCAGATGACGCCCATGGCCAGCGTGACGATGGTGAAATAGCTGCCACGGATGCCGCCGAAGAACAGGAAGTAGCCGATGATGGCGGCGACGAAGGCCGCACCCGCCACCGCACCCATGATGCCGAGTAAGCTTCCAAAGGGGATGGCATCATTGAGTGTGACCAGCGCCATGATGTAGCCGCCGATGCCGAAAAAGGCGGCGTGGCCGAAACACAGGATTCCGGTGCGGCCCCAGAAGAAGTCGAGGCTCGCCGCGAACAGGCCGAAGATCAGCGCGTCGCGGATCACCGTCAGCTGATAGCCGCCGGCAAAGAACGGATAGATGATCGCGAGCGCCACGCAGGTGGCGAAGATCAGCAGCCAGTTGCGATCACGGGCGATCATCGCGACGCACCGTTAAACAGACCGTTGGGCCGCAGACGGACAGCGACGATGGCAGCCAGCAGCACGATCGCCTGCGCCAGCGACGGCGAGATCTGATAATTGAGGATGCTGGTCAGCCCGCCGACGAAGACGCTGCCGGCGACAAGGCCGCCAATCGAGCCGACGCCACCGACGATGACGACGAAGAAGGCGTTGGCGAGATAGTTCACCCCCATCTGCGGCAGCACGATCGCCAGTGGCGCGACCAGTCCGCCGGCAAGCCCGGCGATGGCCGCGCCAAAGGTGAAGGCAATGGCGTAGGTGCGCCGCGTGTTGATGCCGACGCCCTCGGCCATCTCGCGGTTCTGGATGACGGTTCGGATATCGAGGCCGAAGGGCGTCCGGCTGATCAGCAGGATGACGCCGAGCAAGGTCAGCATGGCGATGCCGATCAGGATCAGCCGGTAGGCCGGATAGACGGTGAAGACGAGATCGAGCGTGCCCTCGATCGGCGGCGTCACGGGCTTGGCGCCGAGGCCGAAGGTCAGTTCCAGCCCTTGCTGCAGGATCAGGCTGACACCCCAGGTGGCGAGAACGGTCGAGACAGGCCTGGAATAGAGATGGCGGATGATGGCGAATTCGAGGATGCAGCCGACCACCGCGCCGGCGATGGGCGCGGCGGCCAGGCCCAGCCAGAAAGAGCCGCCTATGCTCTGGACGAAATAGACAGCGAAGGCGCCGACGGTGACGAACTCGCCATGCGCCAAATTGGTGACGTTCATCAGGCCGAAGCTGATCGCCAGCCCGAGCCCGACCAGCATCAGGATGCTGATCAGCGTCAGAGCATTGAGCAGCGTGGTGATGAGAAAATCCATCGCGTCAGGCCGCGCTTGCGAGACGTTGGCGCAGGCCGGCGAGCAGCCCCTCCGCGGCATCGATCGCAGCAGCCTGGTGTGGCTGCAGATCCTGCCCAGCCCACTCGCCGATATGGTCCGACAGCGGATCGACCACTTCGGTACGGTGATTGGCCAGCGTCTCGATGACGGCATGGCCGCAGAACGGCACATAACCTTCGGAGTAGCCGCCCTCATGGGTCATGATCAGGCGTCCTTGCGATGTTTCCGCGGCCAACGCCACCATGCGCGCGGCGAGCCGCCTGAAGCATTCGCTGTTGAGCATCATGCGGCCGAGCGGATCAAAGCCTGACGCATCGAAGCCGGAAGCGACGATGACGAGGTCCGGTCTGTAGGCGCGCAGCGCAGGTGCGATGACGCGGTCGAAAGCCGCTTCATAGGCGCCGGTGCCGCTGCCCCCCGGCAGAGGTATGTTCATGTTGTAGCCTTTGCCGGCATCTTTCCCGTTGTCGGCCAGCGCACCGCGCCCGGTCGGGTAGAGATTGTCCTGATGCACGGAAATGGCCAGCACCGACGGGTCGGAATAGAACACCGTCTCGGTGCCGTTGCCGTGGTGCACATCCCAGTCGACTATCGCCGCGCGCCCGAGCAAACCTTCATGCTGCAGCCGGCGGACAGCAACGCCGATGTTGGAGAACAGGCAGTTGCCCATCGCCTGGTCGGGTTCGGCATGATGCCCCGGCGGCCGCGCCAACGCATAGGCATTGTCGACGCGGCCGGTCAGCACCGCGCGCATGGCGGCATAGGTGGTGCCGGCAGACAGCAGCGCGATGTCGAAGCTGTTGAGACCGATCGGCGCCTGTGGTCCGGCGAAACCGGAGCCACGCTCGCTGAGCATGCGGATATCGTCGACATGGCGTTGCGTGTGCACGCGCAGCAGGTCCTCGATCGAGACTGGCTCTGGGATGATCGGCACCAGATGACGCGACAGGCCACTGACCTGGATGAGGTTGTTCAGCCGGCGCTTCGAGCCGGGCGATTCCAGATGGCGGCCGGGTTCCACGAAACGGCCGGGCGGCATCATGTCGGCGCTGGGGCCGGTGTCGTGCCACATCAGCTGTTCGTGAAAAACGTAGCCTGTCGCCATCCGCAGCGTCCTCCGAAAACCAGGTGACGCTAGCAGGCTGACGATCATGTGGCCCGACCCGAAAGAGGGGTTGTGCCCGTTATTCTATACCCCTCCTTTCGGAGGGGGATGGGCGCCTGCTGACCCTTGCGCGGCGCGCACCGCCTGCACCCGGTTGGATACCGCAAGCTTGCCGAAAATGTTCTTCAGGTGCCATTTCACCGTGGTTTCGCTCACCGACAGCGCCAAGGCGATATCGCGATTGGACATGCCCTCAGTGAGATAGCGCAGCAGTTCGGCCTCGCGCTGGGTGAGCTGTTCCTTCTCAGCGGCTGGTGCGGCCAGCTTGCTTGTCGCGACAGGCATCGCCTGCGCGGCATCGATGATGCGCGTCGCATAGGCTGACAGCGCGGGATCGGTCTTCGCCTGAGCCGCACGCAGCCGCCTCAACCCTTCGACGACAGGCCTTCCCTCGTCGACGAAGGAACGGATGAAGCCTGACGGCTGGGCAAGACGTAGTGCTTCGAGGAGATTGCGGTCTGCCTCGCGTTGGTCGTGGGCAGCGCTGGCAGCCTTGGCGCCCAGGATCAGCGCCAATATATGGCGGCGCATGCGCCCGCTGTCTCTCGTGCGCTCCAGCAGCGCGTCGAAAATCCGCGCGGCATCGGCATAGGATTTCTCGGCCGTCAGCAG
This sequence comes from Mesorhizobium sp. WSM4808, assembly GCF_055811675.1. Classification (NCBI taxonomy): domain Bacteria; kingdom Pseudomonadati; phylum Pseudomonadota; class Alphaproteobacteria; order Hyphomicrobiales; family Phyllobacteriaceae; genus Mesorhizobium; species Mesorhizobium sp. WSM4808. The sequence goes on along the minus strand of NZ_JBVVQX010000014.1, from coordinate 166,686 downwards.
GCGGCCCTCGGCGAAGAATTCGAACTCGTTGGCGGTGGTGATAACCATCGACGCCTCGGTCCCTTCTCCGCGATGCTCGGCCAGCAGCGCGCGCGCCTCGACATTGCGGCTCTGGTCGAGCAGCACACGTATGCGGTCATGCACGATCATCGATGCCAGGCGGCGATACACCGTGCCGCGCACGCGTTGATAGATGCGCTCAAGCATATCCAGTGCCGCTTCGGTGCGGCCGGTCAGCTGCAGCACGCGGGCATAGGTCGGCACGCTGGCCAAGGGATAGACGATGACCGCCGCGCCTTCGATCTGCGGTCCGAGATTCTCGACCAGCGTCAACGCCTCGCCCGACGCATTGGTCTCGTAGGCGAGTTCGGCAAGCAGCGTTCCGGCTAGGGCTTCGGCATAGGAGTTTGCACCGATCCGCGCCCTGGCCTCGATGATGGCGTTGCGCAGCAGCCGCTCTGCGGCGGGCAGGCGGCCCGCCGAACGCTCGATCACGGCCATGTAGCAATTGGCGATGGTGACGCCGAGCAGGCTGCCGCTTCGCTCGTGCGCCCGTCGTGCCGCGTCGATGGCGGCGCGGGCACCTTCGAGGTCGCCCAGCGCATAGAGGTTGTAGCCTATGACGTTGGCGGTCGCGCCCTCCATGAACCAGGCATCGGGCGCAATGACGCGCAGGGCCGCAAGGGCTGTGTCGCGCGCCTGATCGAACTGCTCCAGCGTGCTGTGCACGGCAGCGGCGAGGACCACGAGCTCGGCCTTTATCGTCGTGCCGGTCATGGTGCCCGGGTCACTGCCGTCGGCCGGTCCGGCCTCGACCAGCTTGCGCGCGTTGCTAAGCGTCTGCTGCGCAATCTCGGGTTGGCTGCTGTGCACCGCCAGCCACAGCACGACGAGTTGCAGCCGGATGCGCTGGTCAATCAGCGTCCTCGGCAGCAGCGCAAGCAACTGACGCACATAGAGGAGCTGGCACTGGGCGATGAGGTCGAGCGCATTGTTCTCGACGAACACCGCCGCGCGGGCCTGGTCGCCGGCGGCCAGCGCGTGCCCGATCGCCTCTGTCAGCATCTTGCGCTCGCCGAACCATTCGGCGGCCGCCAGATGCAGCGGCGCGATCATCTCCGGTTCGCGCCGCTCCATTTCGCGGCTGAGGAAATCGCGGAACAGATGATGGTAGCGGAACCAGCGCCGTTCTTCGTCGAGCGGCACCAGGAACAGGTTGCGCGTCTCGATCTCGGTAATCGCCGCCTCGGCATCGGCCGCCCGCATCACCGCTCGGCAGGCCTCGGCACTGAAGCGTTCGAAGATCGAACTGTAGAGCAGGAATTTTGCGATTGCCGGCGGCAGTTCCAGGAACACTTCGCCCATCAGGAAGTCGGCGACGTTTCGGTTGGCGCCGGTGAAGTTGCCGATGACGGTTTCGGGTGCATGTGCGGCACTCAGCGACAGCGAGGCCAGTTGCAGGCCGGCGGCCCATCCTTCGGTGCGCGAGCACAGGGTTTCCACCGCACCGCTGCTGACGCTCAAGCCCAGCTTGTCGTTGAAGAAGGCTTCCGCTTCTGACGAGGCGAAGCGCAGATCGTCCGGGCCGATTTCGAAGACGTCGCCAAGCACCCGGAGCTTGCCGAGCTGCAGGTCGGGCAGGCTGCGCGAGCCGATGACGAAGGCGACGTTTGCCGGCGCCTGCCGGGTCAGACGCTCCATGAACCGCTTCACCGCCGGCGCCTCGACGGCGTGGTAATCGTCGAAGAACAGGGTGATGTCGGCCTGGCGCGCCGCCAGACCCGCCACAAGTGCCGAGAGCACGACATCGAGCTGGGGGATCGGGCTCGACTGGAAGGCAAGATCGAGTTCCGCCGGACTCTGAACCAGTTGGCGCAGCGCGCCCACCAGATGCGACAGGAAGGCGCCCTCGTCATTGTCGGTTGCCTCGCAGGACAGCCAAGCGGTCAGCCGGCCGTGGCGCGCGACTTCCGCGGCCCATTGCGCCATCGTCGTCGATTTACCAAAGCCGGCCGGCGCGGCGAACAGCACGATGCGCGTGTCGATATGGCGCTCCAGCGTCGACAGGATGGTCTCGCGGCGAACCCATCGGCGATGGTGCGGCGACGCTTGGCTGACGGATTGCGGGGCTGTTCTCATCTAGGTCCGCGCAACTTGTCGCTTTTCCGGGGAAAGCGCGGCTCCCTTGCCATTGCTCCACTCCGTTTCGATCAGCGGAATCTGCGGTGCGGCATCGCGCGGCAAGGTTCCCTTGATCCGGGGATCGTCGACGATCTCAAATCCGGTCGCGAACGGCACGAACCCGCAGGCACTGTAGAACCCGATGACACTGTGATGATCGAAGCTGCTTGTATGCAGCCAGATGCGGCTCGGGTTGAGACACCATGCGAGGTCCAGTGCCCCGGCCATCAGCCGTTTGCCGAAACCCCTGCCGGTCAGGGACGGGAACAGGCCAAAATAGATGATCTCGATCTCGCTGCTGTCGGCGACGAAGAATTCGACCATACCGAGATGGGCGCCGGTCTCATCATGGCCGTAGTAGAGATGCTGGCGCGGGTCGGCGAAATGCTCGGTGATTTCGGCATCGGACATTTCGGAAACACGGTCCCAAAGCCAGGGCGCGCCGATCTCGAGGAAGATCGCCCGATAGGAAGCGCAGTCGGGCGTCGTAATCCGTGTCATGGCCAAGGGGTGCGCGAGATCGGGCTGCGGCGAGCGCGCCTCCATCCACGTCACCGCATTGGCAAGCTTGCCCGCCGGCAGGCGATGGTAGCCAATGGCGAGATCGGTGATTTCGGCCGGCATCGTGTCTTCGGTGATCAACGCATTCCCCGTCATGTCTTCCAGAGATAGCAGTATCGGCTTGCTGCATCCGATGCCAACTCCCCAAGACCATGGCAGCATCGAACGGCAAACCTTGGACTGAAAGTTTGGCGCGTATGCCTCTTGCATTTCACAGGAATGGCATATGAGATATGATACACCATTCAGAAGAAAGTGAAATATGATGCCTGAGCGGATTGCGGACGAGGCCATTCTGAGCGCGGTCGATGACGGCTTCGCGCGGCAGGTAGCGTTTCTGCAAGAGCTCGTGCGTTTTCCTTCACAGCGTGGCGAGGAACATGCCGCACAATCGTTCATGGCGGCTGCCTTTGAGGCTGACGGCTATGCCGTCGACATGTGGCGCGTCGATGTCGATGCGATTCGCGACCTGCCGGGTTTTTCACCCGTGGCAGTTTCTTATGACGACGCCTTCAATGTCGTTGCCACGCATACGCCGCGAAACGCGACCGGCCGCTCGCTGATCCTCAACGGCCATATCGATGTCGTGCCGACCGGACCGTTCGACCGCTGGGTGCGCGATCCCTACGACCCGGTGATCGAGGACGGCTGGATGCATGGCCGTGGCGCCGGCGACATGAAGGCCGGCCTGTCCGCCTGCCTCTATGCGCTGGCCGCATTGCGCAGCCTTGGCTATCAGCCGGCCGCGAACGTGTATCTCCAGTCGGTGGTCGAGGAAGAATGCACCGGCAATGGCGCGCTTGCCTGCCTGCAGCGCGGCTACCGCGCCGACGCCGCCTTCATTCCCGAACCGCTGGAGCCGAGGCTGATGCGGGCGCAGGTCGGGCCGATCTGGTTCCGGGTCGAGGTCGACGGCGACCCGCAGCATGCGTCGGGTGCATTTTCGGCCGGGGCCAATGCCATCGAAAAGGCATTTGTCATCATCCAGGCGCTGAAGCAACTCGAAATCGTCTGGAACGCGCGCAAGGTCGACGACAAGCATTTCCATGATCACCCGCACCCGATCCGCTTCAATCTCGGCAAGATCGAAGGGGGCGAATGGACATCGAGCGTTCCGGCGCGATGTGTCTTCGAGATGCGCGTCGCCACCTATCCCGGCCAGAGGCTCGAAGACGCGAGAGCCGAGCTCGAGGCCTGTATCGCCGAAGCGGCGCGTGCCGATCCGTTCCTGGCCAATCGTCCGCCGAGCCTCACCTACAACGGCTTCATGGCCGAAGGCTATGTGCTGGAGGGTGCCGACGAGATGGAATCCGTGCTGCGCCGCAGCCATACCGCCGTCTGGGGCGAGCCGCTGACGGAACACGTCACCTCGGCGACGACGGATGCACGCTTCTTCGGCCTCTATGCCGACACGCCGGCGATCGTCTATGGCCCGATCTGCCGCATGCCGCATGGTTATGACGAGGCGGTCGATCTCGACTCGGTGCGCAAGGTCACCCAGACCATCGCGCTGTTCATCGCCGACTGGTGCGGGCTTGAACCTATCGAGGCTAAGCCATGAATGCGGCCGTCCCCGATGCGTTCGGCGAAACACTCGCCGAGGACGCGCCTGATGTTTCGGCGGCCGAAGCGCTTGCCATCCTGCGCCGGCACTACGGGCTGACCGGCACCGCGCGTCCGCTGCCTGGCGAACGCGACCACAACTTCCACATCCAGGCCGACGGCGAGCGTGAGTTCGTTCTAAAGATCTCCCATCCGGCGGAAGAGGCCGGCTTCACCGATTTCCAGAACAAGGCGCTCGACCACATCTTTGCAGTCGACCCCACCTTGCCGGTTCCCTCGGTGCGCAAAAGCCTTGAAGGCGAGCCGCAATTTGCGGCCAGTGTTGGTGGATCGGCGCCGCGAATCATCCGGCTGGTGACTTATCTGCCCGGTCAGCTGCTGTCGCGCTCGCCGACTTCCGAGGCGCAGGATCGCAATCTCGGCGTCTTCCTCGCCCGCCTTGGCCGGGCGCTGCGCGGCTTCTTCCACCCGGCCGCCGGCAGCGACCTGCTCTGGGACATCCGCAAGGTCGCCAAGACACGGCCGATGATGGCGCATATCAGTGATCCGAGCCGGCGGGCGATGGTCGAGCGCGCGATCGACTCCTTCGAGCAGCATGCGGCGCCGGTCATCCCCACCCTGCGCGCGCAGATCGTCCACAACGACATGAACTCCTACAATGTGGTGATGGACGCGTCGCGGCCGGAGATCGTCAGCGGCATCCTCGATTTCGGCGACATGATCCATTCGCCGCTGATCTGCGACCTCGCCATCGGCGCCGTCTATCGCTGGCCGGCGCAAGGCCATCCGCTGGCGCCGGCCGCGCGCTTCGTCGCCGGCTATCAGTCGGTGCAGCCATTGGAGGCCGAAGAGATCGGCATTCTCTTCAATCTGATCCGTGCCCGCCTTGCGCTCATCGTCAACATCGCCAGTTGGCAGGCCGAGCGTTTCCCGGCCAAACGCGACTACGTGCTGCGCCTCGCCACCGAGGTCTGGGCTTCGCTTGAAAAGCTTGATGGTCTGTCATCCACCGATGCCCGCCGCTATTTTCTCGACAATTCCAATCCGGAGTAAATGCTCGTGTCCCAGTCCTCGCCATATCCTTCAAATGCCGACGCGGCTGCATCGGAGCGCGCGCTGCTCGAGCGCCGCGCCAGGCTGCTCGGGCCGACTTACCGCGCCTTCTACCGCAATCCGATCCATCTGGTGCGTGGCAGCGGTGTGTGGCTCTACGATGCCCAGGGTCGCAGATTCCTCGACGCCTACAACAACGTCGCCTCGGTCGGACACTGCCATCCGCGTGTCGTCGAGGCGCTTTCGGGGCAGGCCGCCACGCTCAACACACACACACGCTATCTCAGCGAGATCATCCTCGACTACGCGGAGAAACTTCTCGGCACCGTGCCGGCCCATCTCGGCCATGCCATGTTCACCTGCACCGGCAGCGAGGCCAACGACCTCGCCATCCGCATCGCCCAGCATTCCAGCGGCGGCACCGGGGTGATCATCACCGACTTTGCCTATCACGGCGCCACCATCGCGACGGCGCAGCTGTCGCCGGCGGCGGTCGGGGCAAAGGGCGTGCCCGCGCAGCACCGCACCGTGACAGCGCCGGACACGTTCCGCGACCATGGCCGGGCCGCACATGATTTCGCCAGAAATGTCGCTGCCGCCATCGAAGATATGCGCGCAAAGAATATCCGGCCGGCCGCATTGCTTCTCGACTCGGCCTTTTCCAGCGATGGCATCTTCTTTCCGGATGCGGCGGTAATGCGCGAGGCGGCCGACCATGTAAAAAAGGCCGGCGGCATCGTCATTGCCGATGAGGTCCAGTCTGGCTTCGGCCGGCTCGGCCAGGGCATGTGGGGCTTCGCGAATTACGGCGTCGAGCCCGACATCGTCACGATGGGCAAGCCGATCGGCGATGGGCACCCGATGGGTGCCGTGCTGGTGCGGCCGCAACTTGTCGCCTCCTTCGGCTCGAACACCGGTTACTTCAACACTTTTGGCGGCAATCCGGTCGCTGCCGCCGTCGGCCTCGCCGTTCTGGAGGTGATCGAAGGCGAAGGACTGATCGAGAATGCGCGCAATGTCGGCGCCTATACGGCTGAGCTGCTGCGCGCCCTGCAGAGCCGGCATGGCGCGGTCGCCGATATCAGGCACAACGGCCTCTATTTCGGTGTCGAGCTGACGGCGGACGGTGACGAGGCGCTGGCCGCCACCAAGACATCGGCGGTCGTCGAAGCCATGCGCGAGGACGGCGTGCTGATCTCGTCCTGCGGTCCGCGCGGCAATGTGCTGAAGATCAGGCCGCCACTGCCGTTTGCCAGGGACAATGCCGAGCAACTGGCCGAGACGCTCGATCGCGCTTTGTCGAACTGGTGATCGGAGCGGGCCGCGCATGCTGAAGCTCGAACATCAGACCCTGAATGACCGCGCCTATGGTGCGCTCAAGCAGGAATTGATTTCGGGTGGTTTCAGCCCGGGGCAGACGCTGGTTATACGCAAGCTCGCCGAGACGTTCGGCATCTCGACCACGCCAATCCGCGAGGCGCTGCAGCGGCTTGTCGCCGAGCGACTGCTCGAGATGCAGAACAACCGCTCGGTCATCGTGCCGTTGCTGTCCGCGCCTGCCTTCGAGGAACTGACGCGCATCCGTATCGCCGTCGAGGGACTGGCGGGCGAGATGGCGGCGACCAGGATGAGCGAAAGCGGGCTGGCTGACATACAGGCGACGCTCGCCGGCATGCAGCGTGCCATCGAGGCCGGCGACGCCAGGGCCTATCTCTCGTTGAACGAGGCGTTCCACTTCGCCATCTACCAGCATGCCGGCGCGCCGATCCTTTTGAACATGATCCGCGACCTCTGGGGGCGGGTTGGGCCTTATCTCAAGCTGCTGATGCAGGCCGATCGCTACATCCCGCACTCCAACGACGCGCATCGCAAGATCGTCGCCGCACTGGAGCAGCGCAGCGGCCCCACTGTGCGGGTCTTCATAGAAGAGGACATCGCGATGGCGGCCGCCGTGCTGTCGGCAAACCTTGACGCTGCCAGGTAGCCGTCGGCCTAGCTCGTCCCGTCCAGCCGGTCGCGCAGCATGCTCCAGCCGAGCAGCATGTTGGGCGCGTGCCGCAGCAAGGCATGGAACGGGATTGGCGCCGGCGACGCATAGGGCAGCGGCAGGTCGCGGGCCTCGGTTCCAGAGGCCCAGTCCGCCAGCACCTTGCCCATCGCCGTTGTCATCGCGATGCCGCGGCCGTTGCAGGCGCGTCCGGCGATCAGGCCCGGACCGAGGTCGATCAGGTGCGGCAGGAAATCCGGTTCAACCGCTGCCATTCCCGACCAGCTGTAGGCAAGCGGCGGCAGGTCGGGCAGACCGAGATGCCGACCAAGCCTTCGCCAAATCGTCTGCGGTACGCGCGTGTCGGCACCAGCGCCAAGGATGTTCATGCCGCCGCTGATCAGCCGGTTTTCGGCGTCGAAGCGGAAGGTGAACAGATTGCGTCTGGTGTCACCGACGCCTTGCCCGCCGGGAAGCAACCGGCTGCGTACTTCACGAGGCAATGGCGCTGTCGCGGTCTGGAAGACTTTCAGCGGGAAATAGGTTCGCTGCAATGACGGATTGAGGGACCAGCCATAGGCGTTGGTGGCGATCAGCACCTTGCCGGCGCGTACTGAGCCAGATGGGGTTTTTAGCATCCAGCCATCGGCTATGCGATCAACCGAGGCGACGCGCGTCTGCTCGAAGACCTTCGCGCCGGCTTTCTCCGCCGCATCGGCAAGCCCGCGCGCATAGGCGACCGGATTGAGCACGCCGCCGCAACGATCCATCCAGCCGCCGGCATAGCCCGGCACGCCCGTCAGGGCTTCGATTTCCTGCCGGTCCAATGTGACTGCCGGCCGGCCAAGCTGTGCCCATTGCCCGGCACGTGACTTGACCTTCTCGAAGGCGGCAGGCGAATGCGCAGGCTGGATCCATCCGTTCTGCACGGCGTCGCAGTCGATGCCGTGCTGCCGGATCAGGCGGAAGACCAGGTCGGCGCTGCCGGCGGCGAAATCGATCAGCCTTTCGCCGCGCGACGGTCCGAGATGGGCCAGTATGTCGACTGGATCCATTTTGGCGAAGTTCGGCACGACAAAGCCCGCATTCCTGCCGGTCGCACCCCAGGCGATGAATTCGGCTTCGAGAACGGCGACGGAAAGGCCTTTCCCCGCCGCGTGCAGCGCGGTGGAAAGACCGGAAAAGCCACCGCCGACGATGGCCAGGTCGACAGCGAGCCCGCTCTGCAGCGCCGGCCGCTCGCGGCGGTTGCGGCTGACGGCATGCCACAGCGAAGCGCCATGCGTTTCCCGCCGAACCGTGGCATTCATGACGGCGAAATGCTCCTGGCCGTCGCCGCCTTCGCCCGCTTACCTAACCAGGACCGCCGCGGTCTGTCGCCGAATAGGCCGTTCGGCCGGATCAGCAGTATGACGCAGAGCATGACGCCGATGGCGGCGATCTGCAGCGCGGCGGCGCGAGCCTGCTGTTCCGGCGGGAAGAGGATGCTGGTCAGCGTGCCCGATCCGGCCCATATCGCCCACACCAGGATGCTGCCGATGACGGCGCCGAGATTGCTGCCGGAACCGCCGACGATCAGCATCACCCAGACCTGGAAGGTCAGGATCGGCAGATAATTGTCCGGCGCGATGAAGCCGGTGAAATGCGCCTGCAGCGCGCCGGCCAGCGCCATGATGGCGCCGCCGACGGCAAAGGCCTGGACGCGGTAGAAACGCGCGCTCTTGCCAAGCGAGATCGCCGCCCGCTCATCCTCGCGCAACGCCTTCAAGACCCGCCCCCACGGGCTGCGCGACAAATGTTCCAAGGCGAGATAGGCGATCAGCGTCACCACCGAGACCACGCCAAGGTTGGACAGGTTGAACAGCAGCGGCGTCTCGGCAAGGCTGCCGAAGGGGCGCGGAATAAAACCGATGCCGAACGGGCCGCCGGTCAGTTTCTGCGCGTTGAGCGCGACCAGTTGCACGACGACGGCGACGCCGAAGGTGGTGATCGCCAGATAGTCGGATTTCAGCCGCAGCGTTGCCATGCCGGTAAGCGCTGCAGCGATGCCGCCGACGACCATGGCGCCCGCCCAGCCGACAAGGATCGGCAGGCCGAAGCCGCCCAGCCGCGCGGCATCGTCCGGTGTGGTCAGCAGCGCCGATGTGTAGGCGCCGATGGCGACGAAGCCGGCGAGGCCGACATTGAACAGCCCGGTCAGGCCCCACTGCAAATTGAGCCCTAGCGTGACCAGCGAGAAGATCAGCGCTGTGGTCAGGAAGAAGGCGCCGTAGCCGAGCAGGTCCATCAGCGTTCCCTCACACCAAACAGGCCGATCGGCCGCACGAACAGCACCGCCATCAGGATGATGAAGGAAACGGCGGCGCGCCACTCGGCGCCGATCAACTGCACCGCACCAGCCTCGGCGAGCCCGATGATCAGGCCGCCGAGCACCGCACCGGGAATGCTGCCGATGCCGCCGAGAATGGCGGCGGCGAACATCGGCAGCAGCATGTCGAAGCCCATGAACGGGCGGATCTGCACCAGAATGCCGATCATCACGCCGGCGACGCAGGCGAGAGCGCCGCCGATGACCCAGGTGACGCGCACCACGCTGGCGACATCGATGCCGACGATGCGGGCCAGCGCCGCGTTCTGGCTCAAGGCCTGCATCGAGCGGCCGGTCTGCGTGCGCGTTATCAACAGATGCACGCCGAGCACCAGCACCGCGGTCAGCAGCAAAAGCGCGATCTGGTCGGGTGTGATGCGGATGCCGAAGCCGACCGGCATGGCGATCTGGATCGCGCGGCTGAAATAGGTCGGCCGCGAGGTGAAGGTGAATTCGAGCAGGCTTCTCAGCGCCATCGAGGCGCCGAAGCTCGCCATCACCACGATGATCGCCTGGCCTTGCGAGCGAAGCCGCGAAAACAGCACCTTGTCGAGCAGCAGCGCCAAGAGCGCGGTGAAGGCCATGCCGATAACGAGCGCAACAATGAGCGGCCAGCCGAAGGACAGCGGTGCGATCGGCGCCACCTTGCCTACTGTCGCACCGATGGCGCTGACGACGGCCAGCGTCGCATAGGTGCCCCATGCCATGAAGTCGCCATGGGCGAAGTTCGAGAAGCGCAGGATCGAATAGGTAAGCGTCACGCCGATGGCGCCGAGGCCGATCATCGAACCCGTCAGCAATCCGTCGACGACAAATTGCAGGCTCATGCCTCACCTCCTTTCCCTGCCTTAGATGGGCGCTGGCCGAGATAGAGTTCGGCGACCACCGGATCGTTCCACAATTCGGAGGCGATGCCCTCGTGCCGGTCCTTGCCTTCGACCAGGACATAGGCGCGGTCGCCGATGGCGAGCGCCGCCTTGGCATTCTGTTCGACCAGCAGGATGGTGACGCCGGACTTGCGGATGCCGGCCAGCATCTCGAACACCATCGAGACGAATTTCGGCGACAGGCCGGCCGACGGCTCGTCCAGCACCAGCACTCTGGGGTGGACGATCAGCGCCCGTGCGACAGCGAGCATCTGCCGCTGTCCGCCCGACAAATTGCCGGCGGCGGTGCGGCGCTGGCGGACGAGGTCTGGGAAGGCGGCATACATCTCCTCGATGCGGGCAGGGATTTCGCGCCGCTCGAGGACGCCGCAGGCGACCCTGAGATTGTCCTCGACCGACATCAGCGGGAAGATGTTTTCGGTCTGCGGCACGAAGGCCAGTCCAAGCCGCACCATGGTGTGGGCAGGCGCAGCGGTAATGTCCTTGCCGTCCAGAAACACCGTGCCACCGGTGATCGGGACGAGGCCGGCGATGGCCTTGATGAAGCTCGACTTGCCGGCGCCGTTGGGGCCCAGCACGACGACGATCTCGCCTTTTTTGACAGTGATCGAGGCGCCGCGCACGATCGGCACGCCGGGCTCGTAACCGGCTTCGAGGTCGCGGACATCGAGGACGATCTCGCTCATGCCGCGCCTCCGAGATAGGCCTCGATGACACGTGGGTCGCGAGCGACTTCTTCGGCCGTGCCTTCGCTGAGCAGCTGGCCGCTCGCCATGACGAGGACGCGATGGCAAAGCCGCGTCACCATATCGATATTGTGCTCGATCAGCAGGAAGGTGATGCCACGCGCGTTGATGTCCCGGATGCGGTCGATGATGACCTCCAGCAGCGTCGCGTTGACGCCGGCCGCCGGTTCGTCGAGCAGTATGATCGCCGGGTCGGCCATCATCACGCGGGCGAGTTCGAGCAGCTTGCGCTGGCCGCCGGAAAGCACCCGCGCCGGCTCATGCGCGAGATGGGTGAGGGTGACCAGTTCCAGCAGTTCGAGCGCCTTTGTCCTGGCGGCTCTTTCCTGCGCGGCGACGCGCCATGGCGTGATGAAATTGGCGAGCAGCTTTTCGCCGGCCTGGCCCTGTGCGGCCAGCATAATGTTTTCGATCAGCGTCAGATTGGGCAGCGGGCGCGGGATCTGAAAAGTTCGGCCAAGGCCATGACCGATGCGCAGATGCGCGGCTTCGCCCGAGACAGGCGTGCCGTTGAGTAGGATCTCGCCGCTGGTCGGCAGGATGCTGCCGGCGAGCAGGTCGAACATCGTCGTTTTGCCTGCACCATTGGGGCCGATCAAGCCGAGGATTTCTCCCGCTTTGACGTCAAACGAGACATCGTTGACCGCGACAAGGCCGCCGAACCGCCTGACGACATTCCTTGCCGTCAGAACCGGCGCGCGGGTTTCCCCTTGCCGTTTGGTTGCCTCGCTCATCAAACCCTCTGGCCGAAGACGATCGTTGCCGTCTCCTGATTATGATTTGTGATCACACTTGCTTTGATCACGCTATTCGGCTTTAATTTCATCCGCAAGCCGAAAACCGGCCAAGAACGGAATTCCATGCAAAAGGCTGCCATCGAAAAGAACAACGAGGCGATCGCGGCCCAGCTTGCGCCAGTCGGCCGCGAAACTGTGCAGGACCGCGTCTACTCGGAATTGCGCCGCGCCTTGATCGGCGGCCTGTTCGAGCCGAGCCAGGTGCTGACCATCCGTGGCCTAGCTGACGCCTTGGTCACCTCGACCATGCCGGTGCGCGAGGCGCTCGGCAGGCTGATCACGGAAAAGGCGCTGGAGGCGCTGCCCAACCGTTCGGTGCGTGTGCCGCCGATCACATTGGAACGGCTGGATGATCTCTTGCGTGCCCGCATCCTGATCGAGGGCGAAGCGATCGCGCTGGCCGCCGCCCGCATGGGCCCGCGCCAGATCGCCACCATCGAAACCATTCTCGGCGAATGGGACGAGATGCGGGCGCTGAAACACAAGAAGGACGTCGATCGCGAAGTGACGCTCAATCAGAGCTTTCATTTCGAGATCTACCGCTCCTGCGGCTCGGCCGTGCTGATCCCGATGATCGAGAGCCTGTGGCTGCAATCGGGGCCCTGCATCCGCGTCGCTATCTATGCCTTCTCGGAGGCCGGCGAAGTCGACACCGCCCAGTATCACCGCCGCATCGTCATGGCGCTGTCCACGCAGGATGCGCAGGCGGCGCGCGAATCGCTTGTCGCCGACATCAGCCGCCCCTTCACCTTCCTGCGCAGCAAGCTGCAGGCCGCCGCCGCGAAAGACCAGACATGACCGCCATCAGGATCACCGAGCCGCGCTCGCAGCTTTCCGTCACGGCGCTGCTGCTGCCCGAGAAGGCACCGGAAAACGCTGCCTTCCTCTCGGCCTATCTCGGCACGCCACGTGTCGTCCCTGGCATCCATGCGATGTGGACGGGGCCGGAAATCTCCTGTCCGGTTCCCGCGGCCGATCTCGAGGGCCAGGCCTATGCGAAACCGTTGCCGGCCGAGAACGCGACGCTGACGCCGCAGCCGGGCGACATCGTGCTTTCCTACGTGCCGCCACGCATGTGGGGCGGCAATCCCAATGCGATCTTCGACATCGGCCTCTACTACGGGCAGGGCGCGCGGCTCTTGTTCCCGATCGGCTGGCTGGCCGGCAGCGTGGTGGCGCAAGTGCGCGTCGAAGAGCGTGACCGGTTCGCCGCCGCTTGCGGTGTCATCCGCCGCAACGGCGCCTGCGATGTTACCTTCAGCCTGATGGAGGCTTGAATGGCCGACGACAGTTTCGAGCTGTTCGATCTTCGCGTCGAGGCGGTCATCCCGGAGGGCAAGCCGATCTATTGCGGCGCCAAGGAAGGCGACTATTTCGAACTTAAGGGCGAGATGCTGTCGATGCCGGCAGGGCAGGGTTTTTCGATCTATTCGCTCGCCGCCGTCTTGCCTCTGCTGGCGGCCAAGCAGCGCCCAACCCACCCGAACGACTGGATGACCTCGGACGCGGAGATCGCTTGTCCCGATCCCAATTGCGCCAGCCGGCTGAGGATCGTCAGGATGGCCAAGCGGCGGTTCAGCCACGCCGAGACCACGGCGGTGCCGCTGCCTAAAGAGGATGACCTGAGATGAGTGCCAAGACCTTCGAACTCGGCTCTGGCTACACCATCTCGCGCGTCATCCGCGGCGGTTGGCAGCTGGCCGGCGGCCACGGCGCCATCGACCGCAGCCAGGCGGTGGCCGATCTGATCGCCACCTTCGATGCCGGCATCTGGACCTATGATTGCGCCGACATCTACACCGGCGTCGAGGAATTGATCGGCGCCGCGCGCCTGCGACTGGCCAGTGAGCGCGGCCTCGATGTCGCCGCCCGGATGAAGGTGCACACCAAGCTGGTGCCCGACCTCGAACGGCTGGCCAGCATCAGCCGCGACTACATCAGGAGCATCGTCGACCAGTCATTGCGGCGGCTGAAGACCGAGCGGCTCGATCTCGTTCAGTTCCACTGGTGGGATTATGACCAGCCTCGCTATGTCGAGGCGATGGGCTGGCTCGACGAGCTTCGGCTTGAAGGCAAGGTGCGCAATCTCGGCACCACCAATTTCGACACGCCGCGCCTGGCTGAAATCCTTGCCGCCGGCATACCGCTGGTCAGCCAGCAGCTGCAATATTCGGTGCTCGACCAGCGGCCTGGCAACAGCTTGGCGAACCTCGCCGCCAAACACGGCGTCAGCTTCCTCTGCTATGGCTCGGTGGCCGGCGGCTTTCTCAGCGACAAATGGCTCGGCGTGGCCTAACCGGCCACGCCGCTCGAAAACCGCTCGCTGGTGAAATACAAGCTGATCATCGACGATTTCGGCGGCTGGGGCCTTTTCCAGCACCTGCTTCAGGCGCTGAAGGCCGTTGGCGACCGCCACGGCGTCGACCTCGCCACCATCGCCAGCGCCTGGGTGCTGGAGCAGCCGCAAGTGGCGGCCGTCATCGTCGGCGCCCGCAACCAGGCGCATGCGCTGGCCAATGCAAAGATCATGGACGTTGCGCTCGACGCCGAAGACCGGGCGCGGATTGCCGCCGTCATCGCGCAAGGCACCGGTCTCGAGGGCGACGTCTACACGCTGGAGCGCGACCGTCACGGCCGTCACGGCTCGATCATGCACTACAACCTCAATGCGGGGAAGAAATGAGCGACGAGCCCTCCCTGTTTTCACGCGCCAGCGCCGAAATCATCGACCTGCACCGCTTCTTCGTCGACTGGTTCGTCGCTGCGCGCGCCAACACGGTGGACTTCGGCCGCTTCGAACGCGCCATGGGCAAAGACCTCAGCATGGTGGCGCCGGACGGGCAGATCCTCGACCGCGAAGCGGTCATCGATCATGTCCGCGCAAGCCGCGCTTCCTGCGACGATGGTTTTGCCATTTCGATCGAGGACATCCGGCCCGGCTGGCAGGACGCCGATACCATCGTCGTCCTCTATGTCGAAGCGCAGCTGCGCGCAGGCAAGCACAGCCGCCGCCAGTCCAGTGCCGTCTTCACCACCAGTTCATCGGCGCCCAACGGCGTTGAATGGCGACATCTGCATGAGACCTGGCTGCAGGTGCCGGAACGCTGAACAGGCTCCAGAATTCAAATACAGTCGAGTAACGAAAGGGGAACAACAATGACAAAGACGATACTCCAACTCACCACCGCGCTCGCCCTCGTCACGATGGCGGGTGCTGCGCAAGCCGCCGATTGCAAGATCACCGTCGGCCTCGTCATGGAGCTGACCGGCCCGGCCGGCGAATACGGCCAGGCCGGCGCCAAGTCGGTCGAGATGGCCTTCCGCGACATCAACGGAGCCGGCGGTGTGCGCGGCTGCGATCTCGTCACCGACACGCGCGACAGCCAGAGCCAGGGCAACGTCGCCGTTGACGCCGCCACCCAGCTGGTTCAGGTCAAGAAGGTGCCGGTCATCATCGGCGGCATCATCTCCTCGGTGTCGATCCCGATCCTGACTTCGGTCACCGCACCAGCCAAGATCGTCCAGGTCTCGCCGGCTTCGTCCTCGCCGACGCTGACCGCGCTCGGCCGCGACGGCAAGACCAACGGCATCTTCTTCCGCACCATCACCTCGGATGCGCTGCAGGGCGTCGCCGCCGCCAAATACGCCGTCGACAAGGGTTTCAAGAAGCTGTCGATCATCCATGTCAACAACGATTTCGGCGTCAACATGGTGGCCGAATTCTCACGTGCCTACAAAGCGCTCGGCGGCACCATCGTCTCCGACACGCCCTACAATGAGAAGCAGTCGAGCTATGCCTCGGAAGTCACGGCGGCAATGGCCGGCGAACCGGACGGTCTTTACCTCGTCAGCACGCCGGTCGACGGCGCTACGGTCGCCCGTACCTGGATCTCGCAGGGCGGCGTGCAGAAATTCCTGCTCAATGACGGCATGAACAGCCCGGACTTCATCGAATCCGTCGGCGCCGATTATCTGAAGGAAGCCTACGGCACGTCCTCCGGCACCAGCCCGACGGCCTCGACGGAGTATTTCACCAAGAACTACAAGGAATTCTCCGGCATCGAACCGACCAATCCGGCGGCCGACCGCTCCTATGACGCCGGCGCGATTGTTGGTCTGGCCATCGCCATTGCCGGTTCTGAGGACCCGGCCAAGATCAAGGATGCGATGTACAAGGCCGTCGATCCGGCCGGCACGCCGATCTTTGCCGGCAAGGAAGAGTTCGCCAAGGCGCTCGGCCTGATCAAGGACGGCAAGCCGATCCGCTATGAAGGTGTCATCGGCCCTGTCGCCTTCGACAAATATGGCGACATCACCGGCCCGTTCCGGCTGTGGAAGATCGTCGACGGCAAGGTGGCCACCGACGGCGAAATGACCACCGACGACGTCAACGCCCTGCAGGCCAAGCTTCAGTAAGACAACTCTCCGGTATCGATCACGATCCATCGTGATCGATACAGGACGATTGTCCTGTTTTACATTGCCGACGGACACGGACGACGTCGCTTTGCGTGGACGATCGTTTGCCCGGCAGGCGGCGTTTCGGCCTAACATGGCATCGGCCTCGACAAGAAGAAGTGGCTGCATCTGGTCCGCAGCGACGCCGAGATCGCCACGATGCGGCGGCTGAACGCAGCGCTTGACCCGAGAAACATCCTCAATCCGGGACGGGTCTTCGACCTCGACCCGACTGCCTTCTGCCGATGACGATCCCGCACAGCCTGACGCATCAGCCGCTTTGCCTTGCCGCTTCGCGGATGGTCTGCAGCAGGATGGAAAAGGCCGGCGAGGGCGCGGTGTCGGTCCGCATGGTCAGGCCGACCGGTCCCTTGGTTTCCTCGGTGTTGACCGGCAGGGCGACGAAGGCGCCGCTGCCGAGTTCATTGGCAACGACGCCAGCCGAAATGATCCAGACGGCATTGCTTTGCCGCAGGAAGGCGCAGCCGAAGGAGTCTGAAACGGTTTCGATCTCGGTTGCCGGCGCCGTCATGCCGTTGGTGATGAACAGGCGGTCGACGAAGGGGCGGATGACCGATTCCCGCGTCGGCATCAGCATCGGGAATTCGTCGAGCCGTGCGAACACATCCTGTCCCGGATCAAGCAGCGGATGTCCGGCTCGCACCACGAACAGCACCGGTTCAGAATAGAGGTGCTCGAAGAAGAAGCCGGTCATGTTTTCCGGCGCCGCCAGCCTTCCGACGACGAGATCGAGCGCTCCGGTGCGCAACTGTTCGAGCAGCACGGCGTTCTCGCCGGTGACGATCTTGATCGCCGCACCTGTGTCCTCCTCAAGGAACAGGCCCATGGCGAGCGGTATCACCCGCGCCGACACTGTCGGCAGCGCACCGATGCGGATCGGGTGCCGGCTGACCGCTCCGTCCTGGCGGACGGAATCGACGCCTTGCTTGAGTGCCGTGATCGCCGTTCCGGCATGGCGAAGAAAGATCTCGCCAATGCGCGTCAGTCGGATGCCACGGCCGTCGCGCTCGACCACCGCAACCCCCAGCGCCCCTTCCAACTCGCGCAATGTCTTGGTCACTGCCGGCGGGCTGACATGCAGCAAGTCAGCCGCTCGTGCCACGCTTCCCTGCCGCGCGACCTCCAGGAATGCCTGCAAATGGCGGAACCGGATCCGGCTCTCGGACATGAATTAATAACCCATGAGTTAATGAAACGACGCAAAATATCATTTTACCGAACCAAACGCCTTGTGCAATGTGGGGGCGGAGGACCGAAACCGTGCCATTCCTCACCATCGGCGGCATCACGCTGCACCATCGCCACATCAAGGCGAGCGGCAATGCGCGCCCTATCATATTCATCAATTCACTGGGCACCGACTTCCGGATCTGGGACGAAATTGTCTCGGCGCTCGATGGTGAAATGCCGCTGCTGGTCTATGACAAGCGCGGTCACGGGCTGTCCGACATCGGCGACATCAGGTCGATCGACGATCATGTCGATGATCTCTCGGGCCTCATCGATCATTTCGAATTGAGCAAAGTCGTGCTGTGCGGCCTGTCGGTCGGCGGCATGATCGCGCAGGGGCTCTATGCCAGGCGACCTGAAATCGTCGAAGGCCTGATCCTTTGCGACACGGCGCACAAGATCGGCACGACGGACAGCTGGAACACACGCATCGCAACGGTCGAAAGCAAGGGCATCCAGGCGATTGCCGATGGCGTGCTAAAAATGTGGTTCACCCCCGCCTTCCACGCGGCGCGTCCAGCCGAGCTCGACGGCTATAGGAACATGATGACCAGGCAAGCGCTCGCCGGTTACATCGGGACCTGCGTTGCCGTTCGCGATGCCGATTTCACCGATGCCGCACGCCGCATCGCGGTGCCGACACTCTGTGTCGCGGGCGGCCAGGATGGCTCGACGCCGCCCGATCTCGTCCGCTCGCTGGCCGAGCTGATCCCCGCCGCGCGCTTCGAGATCATCCGCGACGCCGGACACATTCCTTGCGTCGAACAACCCGAAGCGCTGGTCGCCCTGATCCGCAGTTTTATCGCGTCGCTTGCCCCTGGAGCAGAAACTCATGGATGAAGTCCCCGGCGACGCAGCCAGATATCGCAAGGGGCTCGCGGTGCGGCGCTCGGTACTCGGCGACCGGCATGTCGACCGGGCCGAAATCGCCGCCACCGATTTCGACCAGCCTTTCCAGGAGCTGATCACCGAGGCTGCCTGGGGAACCGTGTGGGCGCGGCCGGGTTTCACCAAGCGTGAGCGTTCGATCGTCACGCTGGCGCTGCTGGCCGCACTCGGCCATGATGAGGAGATCGCCATGCATGTGCGCGCCACCGCCAACACCGGTGCGTCGCGCGACGACATCTGCGAGGCGTTCCTGCATGTCGCCATCTATGCCGGCGTGCCGGCCGCCAACCGTGCCTTCAAGATCGCCAAGGAGGTGTTTTCGGAAATGGACGGGAGCCAGAATGCCCGCTGAGTCCGGCTCGACCCGGAGGCCCGAGACCGGCGCCTTCTTCCAGCGCGACCGGACATGGCATCCGCCGGCTCTGACGCCGAACTATAAAACCTCGGTGCTGCGCTCGCCGCAAAAAGCACCGCTCGCCTTCGACAACACGCTGTCGGAGATTGCAGGTCCCGTTTTCGGCCACGCGATATTGGGCGAACTTGACGCCGACCTGATCCACAATTTCGCCAGGCCCGGCGAGAGCGCGCTCGGCGAGCGGATTATCGTCCATGGCCGAGTGCTCGACGAACGCGGCATTGGCGTGCCCGGCGCGCTGCTTGAGTTCTGGCAGGCCAATGCCGGTGGCCGCTATCGCCATAAGAGGGATGGCTATCTGGCGCCACTCGATCCGAATTTTGGCGGTTGTGGCCGCACTATTACAGGCGAGGATGGCTTCTATGCCTTTCGCACCGTCAAACCCGGTCCCTATCCTTGGCCGAACGGGCCGAACGACTGGCGTCCTTCGCACATCCATTTCTCGGTCTTCGGCCAGGGTTTCGCGCAGCGGCTGATCACACAGATGTATTTCGAGGGCGACCCGTTGATCTGGCAATGCCCGATCGTGCGCGGCATCCCCGACAAGGCGGCCATCGAAACGCTGATCGCCACGCTCGATATGCAGGCGACGATCCCCTTCGACGCGCGCGCCTACAAGTTCGACATCGTGCTGCGCGGCCGGCGCGCGTCGCTGTTCGAAAACAGGCCGGAGGGCAATTGATGGCCCAGTCGCTCGACCGGCTCAGGGAAAGCCCTTCGCAGACCGCCGGACCCTACGTCCATATCGGGCTGACACCCAATTTCTGCGGCATCGGCGGTGTCTATCCGACCGACCTTGGCGCCACCATGGTCAACGACAAGACCAGAGGCGAGCGCATCGGCCTGCGCATCCGGGTGCTCGACGGCACCGGCACGCCGCTCAAGGATGCGCTGATCGAGATCTGGCAGGCGGATGCCGACGGGCTCTACAATCCGCCGGCAGAACCGCGCGGCACGGCCGATCCCAATTTCTTCGGCTGGGGCCGTTGCCCGACCGACATGGACACCGGCCTGTGTGCATTCGAAACGGTCAAGCCTGGCCGCGTTCCGTTCAACGATGGTCGCCTGATGGCGCCGCATATCACGCTCTGGATCGTCGCCCGCGGCATCAATCTCGGCCTGCACACAAGACTGTATTTTTCCGATGAGGAAAAGGCCAATGCTGAAGATCCGATCCTTGCGCGGGTCGAGCACCGCGTTCGCGTGCCGACGCTGATCGCCGAGCGCCAAGGCGATATGTATGTCTTCGACGTCCATCTCCAGGGGGAGAAGGAAACGGTCTTCTTCGACAGCTGATGGTCAGGAGGAGCAGGACATGACCGTATCGCCCTTCGACCACCCACTGCTCTCCGCGCTTCTCGGCGACGGGGAAGCGAGCCGGCATTTTTCCGTCGAGGCGGAAATCGATGCGATGCTGGCCTTTGAACAGGCGCTGTCGCAAGCGGAGGCCGATAACGGGATAATCTCCAAAGATGCCGAGGCAGCTATCGTGGCAGCGCTGGCCACGTTCCGGCCCGACCCCGCCTTGCTGCGGGCCGCTGTCGCCAAAGACGGCGTCATGGTGCCGGAACTGGTGCGCCAGATCAGGGCGGCGGTTGGCGAACCGCATGGCCAGAAAGTGCATTTCGGTGCGACCAGCCAGGATGTCATCGACACCGGCCTGATGCTTCGGCTCAAATCCGTCGTCGAGCATCTCGATCTGTTGTTGACCGAAACAGTCATGCGCCTCGCCTCGCTCGAAGAGCGTTTTGGCGGCAGGGCGCTGACCGGCATGACGCGTATGCAGAAGGCGATTCAGATCAAAGTGCAGGATCGTGTGGCAGCGTGGCAGGGGCCGCTGCAACGGCATCAGGAAAGGCTGCCGGAACAGTCGAGACGCTTGCTGGTGGTGCAGTTCGGCGGTGCCGCCGGCACACTGGAAAAACTAGGCGACAAAGGAAAGGCAGTGCGCGCAGCCCTGGCCGTCAGGCTTGGTCTTGGCGACGCACCGCAATGGCAGAACCAGCGCGACGCTCTCGCCGATTTTGCCGGTTGGTTATCGCTGCTGACCGGCAGCCTCGGCAAATTCGGCCAGGACATCGCTCTGCTGGCGCAAGGTGGAACCGAAATCAAACTTTCCGGCGGTGGCGGCTCGTCTACCATGCCTCACAAGCAGAACCCGGTGAAGGCCGAAGCGCTGGTGGCGCTTGCCCGCTTCAACGCCACGCAGCTTGCCGGCCTGCATCACGCGCTCGTGCATGAGCAGGAGCGGTCGGGTGCTGCATGGACGCTGGAGTGGCTATTGCTGCCGCAGATGGTCGTCGCAACGGCAGCGTCGCTGCGCCTTGCCGCCGAACTGGCCGCACAGGTCGAAAGTCTCGGCCACTGATGCGCACGCAAATCGTCGTCATCGGGTCCGGGCCGTCCGGGCTGCTGCTTGGGCAATTGCTGGCCGGCATCGGCGTCGAGACGGTCATTCTGGAACGCGCAAGCCGCGAGCACGTGCTTGGCCGCGTGCGGGCAGGGGTGCTCGAACAGGGCACCGTCGAATTGCTGGAACAGGCCGGCGCGGCGGCAAGGCTGCATGCCGAAGGGCTGCCGCATACTGGCATCTCGCTCGCCTTCGACGGACGCTTGCATCGCATCGACCTCAAGGCGCTGACCGACGGCAGGCATGTCACCGTCTATGGCCAGACCGAGGTGACGCATGATTTGATGGACAAGCGCGACGCGGCTGGGCTGACCACGATCTACGAGGCGGCAAATGTCGCTCTGCACGATTTCGACGGCACCGCGCCTTTCGCCACCTATGACAAGGATGGCGTCACGCATCGCATCGACTGCGACTTCGTTGCCGGCTGCGACGGTTATCATGGCGTCAGCCGCAAATCGGTGCCCGAGCGTACCCTAAAAATCTTCGAGCGGCAGTATCCGTTCGGCTGGCTCGGCGTGCTGGCCGAGGTGCCGCCAGCCGACCGCGAACTGGTCTACGCCAATCACGAGCGGGGTTTTGCGCTGTGCTCGATGCGCTCGACGCATCGCAGCCGCTACTATGTGCAATGCCCCCAGGACGATCGCGTGGAGGCGTGGTCGGATGAGCGCTTCTGGGACGAGTTGCGCCGCCGCTTGCCGGAGCAGACCGCGGCAAATGTCGTCACCGGCCCATCTTTCGAGAAATCGATCGCGCCGCTGCGCTCCTTCGTTGCCGAGCCAATGCGCTTCGGCAGGATGTTCCTGGTTGGCGACGCCGCCCATATCGTACCGCCGACCGGGGCGAAAGGCCTCAACCTCGCCGCCAGCGACGTGCGCTATCTCTTCGCAGGTTTGCGCGACTTCTACGTCGAGAAGTCACATGATGGCATCGACGCCTATTCCGGCAAGGCGCTGGCACGGGTCTGGAAGGCGGTGCGCTTTTCCTGGTGGATGACGACGATGCTGCACCGTTTTCCCGACACCGGCGATTTCGGCCAACGCATCCAGGAGGCCGAACTCGACTACCTCGTGCACTCGCGCGCCGCATCGACCGCGCTCGCCGAGAACTATGTCGGCCTGCCTTATTGAGGGCTGCGGATCATCCAGCGCCTTGCTGCCTGGCAAAATCCAAAAGCATCGGGCGCTGCCCCTTGAGGATTTTCACCTCGGCCTCGGGCAAGGTGAACCAGCCCGCTCTGTCGACCTCCGGGAACTCCTTCAGGGATCCCGACCTTGGCGGCCATTCCATGGTGAAGCTGTTGCTCTTGATGGAGGTCACATCGATGTCGATGGTCGCCTCGACGGACCAGGCCGAGACGATCTTGCCGCCCGGTTGCCTGTAGTCGCCGAGACGAGTGAAGTATCCATCGACCTTGACGCCAAGCTCTTCCTCGGTCTCGCGTTGCGCTGCCGTCAACTCGTCCTCGTTTTCGTCGACAAGACCCTTCGGTATCGACCACGCACCATCGTCCTTCTTCGCCCAGAAGGGGCCGCCCGGGTGAACCAGCAACACTTTGAGACCACCGTCTTCGCGGCGATGGATCAGCAATCCCGCACTCCGTTTTGCCATTTTATATGTCCGTCTGCGAAGCCGGCAGCCTGCCACTGGTTCCTTGAATCGTTGACGCGAACCTTGCACCAGGGGATTGCGACGCTATGTCAGGCGCGGCTGCATTGCACCTCACCCGCGAGTCCGGCAATCTGATACCATCGCCTATTTGGCGGCTCGAAGGCTAGGTGACGATGCAACTCGGTCTTATTGGCTACTACAGCGACTTCGTCGTGTATCCGCTGGTAATCGCCGTGCTGGCAGTGGCCGGGCTGCTCGAAGCCGGCGAAGAGGGTGCGCCGGGCTGGATAGGCACGGTCCTCGCCTGTCTCGGCCTCTGGACGCTGATCGAGTATGTGCTGCACAGGTTCGTTCTTCACCACATTCCCTACATCAAGGACCTGCACGACCGTCACCATGTCGAGGAGCGCAGTTCGGTGGGCACGCCGACCTGGCTCAGCCTCGGGGTGCATGCGCTGGTCGCGTTCCTGCCGCTATGGATGATCTCGGATTTCGCCACCGCTAGCGCGGTAAGCTGCGGGTTGATGCTGGGGTACCTCTGGTACATCAGCATCCACCACATGATCCATCACTGGCATCCCGCGCATCCGAGCTATCTCTACACGCTCAAGCGTCGCCACGCGGTCCATCACCACATCGACGAAGCGGCCAATTTCGGTGTGACGTCGGCGTTCTGGGATCGCGTTTTCGGGACGGCGCGGCTCTAGTCGGAGGCCAGATCAACCCCAATCGTTCAACGCCTCTTCCCGCGACCTCCGGGAGACTTGGCTCCGCGGGGTCCGCTCTGAGCCGGCGTGTTGTTCTGGTTTTCGTCGGACAGCTTGCGCCAGCGGGCAAGGCGCTCGGGATCGAGCGTCCCGGCCTTCAAGGCAGCCTGCACAGCACAGCCCGGCTCATGCACATGCGTGCAGTCGCGGAACTTGCAGAGCGGCGCGAGCTCGGTGATTTCGGCAAACAGCGTGTCGATGCCATAGCCGACGTCGCTGACTTGCAGCGTCCGCATTCCCGGCGTGTCGATCACCCAGCCGCCGCCGGCAATGGCGTGCAGCGATCGCGACGTGGTGGTGTGGCGTCCCTTGGCATCGTGCTCGCGTATGCCTCCGGTCTGCTGCGGCGATTGCTGCCCCGATCCGGCCAGCGTGTTGACCAGCGTCGATTTGCCGACGCCGGAGGAGCCGATCAGCGCCACCGTCTGGCCGACACCGCACCAGGCAGCCAGGATGGTTGCCGCATCCGATGTCCGGGGGTTCAGCGTCACGACCGGCAATCCACGCTGCAACGCGGCAGCCTGCCTTGCATATGTCTCGGCGTCTTCAGCGGTATCGGCCTTGGTCAGCAGGATCACTGGCGTCGTTCCGGCCTCATTGGCGAGCGCCAGATAACGCTCGAGCCGGGCGGGATTGAAGTCGGCATTGCACGAGGTGACGATGAACAGCGTGTCGACATTGGCCGCGGCAAGCTGCGGCACCCTGCCGCCCTGGGTGCGGCGCTCCAGCACCGTCTTGCGGACCAGGCGGCGCTGCACAAGGTGTTCATGCCCATCGACCAGTACCCAGTCGCCGACCGCATAGTCACCGGTGTTCGCCTGCGCCGGCAGCGTCAGATCGACCGGCCCTGCCTGGGACAGGCCGGTCAGGCGATCGCGGTGGACGGTGGCGATCCGCGTCGGGACAAGATCGGCGTCGCCGGGTTCGAGCTGGTCGCCAAAAAAATCCGTCCAGCCCAGGCCGGCAAGCGATGGCATGGAGTGGTCCGTCACGGCTTTGACCACGGCGTCGCGGACATTGGAGAGTATCCCTGGCAGGTGAGGCGCGGACGGGGTGGGCGATTGCCCAGCTGTATGGGCGGCATGGCGGCATTTGGCAAGCAGGCCGGAGCCGAGAGCGAGCGGCAAGCTTCTGCAGCCTATCCCTCGATCGTCGAACTGACGATCAAGTCGACGAAACAGCGCTATCCGAAAGCGTTTGGCGGGAAAAAACGGCGGCGAGCCGCCTCAGTTTTGAAACGTTAACGAATAATTTGACGCATGCAATATTTCTGGGTTCTATTGGTAACTGTGAAAATTGACTGAATAAGTTCCATCCAGCATTGTCGCATCCGGTCAACGGCCGCATGACTGGGGCGGGCCGATCATGGCAGGGGATCAGGAATATATCGATGGCGGAGAAGACGCACCGCACGATGGATGACTTCGCCCAGGCATGCGGCGTGTCCCGGCCGACGCTGTCCAAATATTTCGACGATCCGGCGAGCGTGAAGCCGGCGACGCGGGCGCGCATCGAAGCCGCCCTGCGCTCCTCGGACTATCAGCCCAACCTTTTCGCCCGAAATCTCAACCGCAAGCGCACCCGCAACATCGGCATCGTCGTGCCGACGATCACCGATCCGTTCTACGCCGAGATGGTCAGCCGCATCGAATTTCGCTGCCGCGACGAAGGCTACTGGCCGATCGTCATCTCCTCACATGGTTCGCCGAAGCTGGAGGCGGAGTCGGTCAGGACGCTGCTGTCGCTGAAGGTCGCCGGCGCGATCATCGCCCCACTGGGTCTGGCTTCCGACCGCGGCGTCTTCGACAAGCTCGGGCAGGATATTCCGATTGTCTATTTCGACACCTATATCGAGGGCGATACGCCGTTCGTCGGCAACGACAACCGGCAGAGCGTCTCGACCATCGTCGACTATCTCTGCCGTTCGGGTGAGCCGCCGGTCTATCTCGACATCCCACACGTCAACCACAACTCCGGCGAACGCCAGGAAAGCTACATCGTCGCGATGGAGACCGCCGGGTTCAAGCCGGTCGTCATCGAAGGCACCCGCGATTACACCTGGGACTTCGAACGCATCGGCTACGAGCAGACGGAAAAAATGCTGCAGGCCGGCGCCTTGCCCGGCCGCACCATCCTGTGCGCCAATGATCGTCTCGCCTTTGGCGTGATGGCGGCTGCGTTCTCGCGCGGCCTGAAGGTCGGCCGCAGACCCGATTGCGATCTACGCGTTGCCGCGCATGACGATCATCCGCTGAGCCGCTACACCTGCCCGGCGCTGACCACCATGGCGCAGGATTTCACCGCCATGGCCGGCCGCAGCGTCGAGATACTGCTGGCTCTGCTGGACGAGGCCGATCCGCCGAAGCAAGGCCTGGCCCGCACTGTCAAGCTCGGCGCCACCCTGGTGATGCGTCAGTCGGCCTGATCGTCAGCGACCTTCTCGAAGTGGCGCCAGGCAGCCACCGCCTCGGCCACCGCTTGCCGGGCAGCGGGGATATGGCGTCCCATCGAGACGAAGCCGTGGATCTGGCCCGGCCATTGCCGCTGGATGAGCGGAACGCCCGCGGCTTGCAGGCGCGCCGCATAGGCTGCCCCTTCGTCGGCGAGGATGTCGCAGCCGGCAAGCGCCACAAAAGCCGGCGCCGAGCCGGCGAGGGCAGGCGCCAGAAAGGGCGAGACGCGCCAGTCCGTGATATCGTCGGGCGTTCGCACATAGTGGTCGCGGAACCAGGCCATGGTGGTTGCGGCGAGCCCGAAGCCGTCGCCGAAACGCTGGTAGCTATTCGATGCCTGCCGCGCGTCGGTGTTGGGATAGATCAGGAGTTGCGCCGCAAGCGGAGGCGCAAGCCCATCGCGGGCAAGCAGCGCCAGCACCGTGGCGAGATTGCCGCCGGCGCTGTCGCCGGCAACGCCGATGCGTCTGATGTCGATGCCGAGACCGGCGGCATTCTCCGCTATGAAGCGCAGTGTTGCCAGGCAATCCTCGAGCCCGGCGGGAAATTTGTGCTCTGGCGCCAAGCGATAATCGGGACAGACAATGACGGCGCCGCCGAGATTGGCCATCAGGCGGCAGATCTCGTCATGCGAATCGAGGTTGCCGATGACCCAGCCGCCGCCATGCAGGTAGAGCAGCGCCGGTGCCCCGCTCTGCGGTGCGCCGATGCCGCGATGGATGCGGAGCGCTATAGGCCCATTCGTCCCGTCGATCTGCCGTTCCTGGGTCGCAGCGACCGGCTCGTGCTCACCCTGTAACGTCGGGAACGAGGCGTTGTAAGCAGTTCGCGCCGCCGCCACGCTGCCGGTCTCGAATGGCTCGCCGCCGGCTGCACGACCAATTTCGAGGACGCGCAGCGCATCCGGATCGAGCGTCATGGTCATGTCCTCAGGCCAGCAGGCTGCTCGCCTCTTCCTCGGTCAGCAGGGCCGGCTGCACGACATCGCCCGCGATGGCGATTGATCCCTGTGTTTCACCGGAGCGCAGGATAGCCTCCATGATCTCCAGTACATGCAGCGCGAGGCTGCCGGAGGCCCGTGGGGTGCTGCCGGTTTGAAGCGAGCGCACCAGATCGGCGACGCCGAGCATGCGGTAATTGGCGCGATCGGGTGCCGCATAAGGCCAGTTGCGCGCGCCGTAGAGCTCGCCCTCGCTGGCGAAATCCTGCCAGTCGGCGCCGCGTTCCGACAGCGACACCGTGCCGCCGAACGTGTCGGGGTCGGGCAGGCGCAGCGAGCCCTCCGTGCCGTGCAGTTCGATCGGATGGTTGGAGTGGCGAAAGACGTCCCACGAGGCGCCGAAGGTGACGGTCGCGCCGGAGCGGAACTCGAGCAGCGACAGCACATTGGTCGGCGTGCCGACCTTGAATGTGGTGTTCTTGAATGGCCCTTCGGCTGATATCAGCCTTTCTTCCTGGCCGCGTGTCGCCATTGCCATGACGCGCTCGACCGGGCCGAGCAGATTGACCAGCATGGTCAGATAGTACGGACCCATGTCGAACACGGGGCCACCGCCTGGCTGGTAGTAGAATTGCGGGTTGGGGTGCCAGTGCTCCATGCCGCGGCCCATCATGAAGGCGGTGCCGGTGACCGGACGGCCGATGGCGCCGTCATCCATCAACCGGCGCGCACGGCGCCCGGCAGCACCGAGGAACGTGTCGGGCGCCGAGCCGAGCAGCAGGCCGCGCGACCGGGCCTCGTTGACCAGGCGTTGTCCGTCGGCGGCCGAGGTGGCGAGCGGCTTTTCGGTGAAGACGTGCTTGCCGGCCGAAAGCGCGGCAAACGAAATGTCGAAATGCGCCGCCGGAATGGTCAAGTTGAGGACAAGATCGATCTCCGGGTCCGCCAGCAACGCATCGACGCCGAGTGCCTGGATGCCATATTCCTTCGCCCGCACCGCCGCCATGTCGGCCGAAATATCGGCACAGGCGCGCAATTCGATCCCGCCAAAAAGCCCGGCGTTGCGCAGGTAAGTCATCGAGATGTTGCCGCATCCGATGACGCCGATCCCGAGTTTGGTCTTTGATGTCCCGTGCATTTTCGATCCTGCCTCCCAATGCGCTCATGGCCTGCCGGGATCCGCCCAGCCGTTAGGCGGATCGCTTTCGGAAAAGGCTATACAACATTTTAAATATTGACGTGCGTAAAACTTTTATACAACATGCGAAAATGTTGGTGCGATATCTGGGAGGCCGCCAGCCCTGGGAGGAGAAAATGACAGGCATGAAAACCGGCCGACCGCCGATGCGAATCCTGTGGGCTATGCGCGCATTGGATACTCGGTCGCAGCCAGGGACCGCGACGGGGTCAGGCATAGATCACCTTGGCCCCGGTCCTATCAAGCTGGCTGCGTATCGGGTCGGACAGGCCGTCGTCGGTGATCACGACATCGACGCTCGACAGCGAAAATGCCTTGGAGGTCCCGCTGACGCCCCATTTGCTCGAATCCGCAAGGAGGACAACGCGCCGGGCCATGCGCACGAGGTTTCGCTTCGTTCGCGCCATGTCTTCGTTCACGTCGACCACATCCAGTGACGAGTCAATCGCATGCGCTCCAACAAAGACCTGATGCGCTACCAAGCCGCCGAGAGCCGTGTCGGCATCGGTGATCAGTGTGCTCACCGTGTCTGGATAGACCCGGCCGCCGATCATGTGAACGTCGAGCCCGGGCCGATGCATCAGATGCTGCACGATATTCATCGCCGTGGCCGCGACCACGACATTGCTGAGCGGCGGTAACAGCATGGCAACCTGCATCAATGTCGAGCCGCCGTCGAAGATGACCGATTGGTTGTCCTCGAACAGTTCTACCGCTGCCCGGGCGATGCGTTTCTTTGCATCGAGGTTCGTTTGCATCCGCCGGGCGAACGCGGCCGTGGTCGAATCCGTGGTCCGGGTCACCGCGCCTCCGCGGGTCTTGGTCAGCAGTCCCTTGCGGTCCAGTATCTCGAGGTCGGAGCGCACCGTGACTTCCGATACGCCAAAATCGTCTGACAGGTCCTTGATGCGGACCTGTCCGCTACGTTGCACTTCACCCAGGATCGATTGGCGTCTCTGCTCTGACAACATTGCCCTGTCCTTGCCTCCATCCGCCAAGCAATCACCCTGGCCTCGGTTCACTCTACCAAAAATATGCGAATTCGAAAGCTTTCGAAAGATTGCATTTGTCTTTTCTTTCGCAAACACTGGGTGCAGGATTTTGAAATCAATCGATTGGAGAATTTTGGACTCATGAGCCTCGGAACCAAGGTGCGCCTGGCGCGCCTCTTCTCACATCCATCGGGGAATCTTTTTGGCGGCGCGGTCGACCACTTTGTCGGCTATGGCGACGTGCGCAAAGGAGGTCTTGCCGATCTGCCGGGCGCCCTTGCACGCGTCATGGTAGGCAAACCCGACTACGTCAGCATCCAGCCCGGCACCGCGCGCCATCTGTGGCCGCAATACGCGGGCAAGGCTTGCCTGGTGATCCAGGCCGGCTGCTTCACCCCGGACGATCGCATCAGTGAACTGATTGCAACGCCCGAGGATGCGGTGCGCGCTGGCGCCGATGCGTTGGCCGTGGCCATTCCGGTGCGCGGCGCGACCGAGGGCAAATACATACGCTGGCTGACCGATTCGGTGAACGCGGCGGCCCGTTACGGCATGCCGGTGGTGGCGCATATCTACCCTCGCGATTTCACCGACGGGGCAAAAATCGTTTTCACCCCCGACGAGATCGCCTATGCGGCACGCATCGGCTACGAGTCCGGCGTCGATGTGATCAAGATCGGTTACACGGGCGATTTCGAGTCGTTCCGAGAGACCGTTCGGACCTGCCCGGTGCCGGTTGTGATCGCCGGTGGTCCGAAGACCGACACGCTGCTCGGCGCCCTTCAGCAGACGGCGGACGCCATCCGTGCCGGCGCGCGCGGTGCCGTGGTGGGCCGCAATCTCTGGGGGCACGGCGATCCGGAAAAGGCAGCGATCGCCTTTCGGGGCGTCATCCATGACGGCCTTTCGGCGCAAGACGCCCTGGCGAAGGCGGGTGCCTGAACCATGCCCGCCGTCCCTTCAATCCTCGGCTTCGGAGCTATTGCGATCGACGACATCGTCTATGTCGATCAGCCGTTGTCGGCGGGCAAGGGGAAGGTTCTGCAAAGTGCCCGAGCTTTCGGGGGAAATGTCGCGACGGCACTTGCCGCCGTCGCGCGGCTCGGCGGAAGCGCCGGGTTCGTCGGATGGCTGGGCAGTGCCGCCGACGACGCCGTGTTGTGCGATCTCGTTGCGAGCGGCGTTGAAACCGCGTTTGCGCCGCGCCACCCGCACGCGCGCCCGGTGCGCTCGCGGATCACCGTCGGTTCGGATGGGGAGCGATTCATCGCGTATGACGACGAAGCGATGCTGGGCACCGCGCCGGACTTTCCGGACGAGGTTCTCAGCCGCGCGACAGTCCTGATCGTCGACAGTTACGGGATCGGGTCGCTGGATGTCGTGGCTCGGGCTCGCGATCTCGGCCTTGCGATCCTCGGCGATGTCGAATGGAGCCACGGCCCGGCCACCGAGAGACTGATCGGGCTCTGCGACCATCTCATTCTTCCGCTCGGCTTCGCGCGGACCGCCACCGGCCGCCAGTCGCCGGCCGAGATACTCGATGCATTGTGGTTGCCGTCGCGCTCCGCCGTGGTTCTGACGGATGGCGGCAGGGGCGTCTTCTATCGCGGACGCGACGAGACAGGGCTCTGGCACCTGCCTCCGCACCAGGTTGCCGTCGTCGACTCGACCGGCGCCGGTGACTGCTTTCATGGCGCCTATGCCCTTGCATTGACACGCGGGGCCGACACCGCAGGCCGGGTCGCATTCGCGGCCGCGGCGGCGGCCCTTTCGATAACGGGGCGGGGCGGGCGCGAGGCGCTTCCGACCGACGCCCAGGTCACGGAACTCCTGGCATCGACGAACGCGCCGTCGGCAGTCGAACTGAAATATGCGCGGCTCGATACCGGAACATAGCCCGAACTATCCGAGGAAATATTTCGCAGGTGAACGTAAGCCGAAGACAATCATAAAAATCAGTGGCTTAGACTTGTGGAGGGAGGAATATGGCAGAAGTCGTTCTTGAAAATATCTGCAAGACATACGGGAACAATTTTCACGCAATCGACCAATTGAACCTGTCGGTCAAGGACGGTGAGTTCTTGATTCTCGTCGGGCCGTCCGGCTGTGGCAAATCCACCGCGCTGCGGATGATCGCGGGATTGGAGGACGTCACCAGCGGCAGCCTTCGGATCGGCGGAATAGACGTCGTCGACATGCCGCCCAAGGACCGCGACATCGCGATGGTCTTCCAGAGCTACGCCCTCTACCCGCATATGACGGTGTTCGAAAACATCGGCTTTTCGATGCGGCTGGCAGGCAAGCCGAAGGCCGAGCGCAAAAAGCGCGTGGACGAGATCGCCAAAACCCTTCAACTGACGTCTCTGCTGGACAGCAAACCCGCGAACCTTTCAGGCGGGCAGCGTCAAAGGGTTGCCATGGGCCGCGCCATGGTGCGCGAGCCGGCAGCCTTTCTCATGGACGAACCGCTTTCCAATCTGGATGCGAAACTGCGTGTTCAAATGCGCGCCGAAATCACCAGTCTGCAAAAGCAGCTCGGCGTAACGACCATATATGTGACCCACGACCAAACCGAAGCCATGACGATGGGCGACAGGGTCGCGGTGTTGAAAGGCGGCGTGCTGCAGCAGGTCGACACACCCAAGAGGCTCTATGAATCGCCGGTGAACGCCTTCGTTGCCGGCTTCATCGGGTCTCCTTCGATGAACCTTTTCGAGGCAACCCTGACGGGCGACGAACTGATGTCCGGCGCCCTGGCCATCCGGCTGCAGGATGCAGCCTTCGTGCGCAGGCCGGGCTTGAGGTCGTATGCGGGGCGCAAGGTCGTGTTCGGCATACGACCGGAGGATCTCTATGACAGCAGCCTCGAATCCGGCCGCAAGTATCAGACGATACCGGCAAAGGTGACCTCGATCGAAGAACTTGGATCCGAACAAATCGTCCATCTCGACATCGACGCGGTCCGGGTGGACTCCGGCGACCCTGACGCGGTGCAGGATTTCGGCCTGGCGTCGAATGCGGTGGCGAAATTCGAACCGACCAGCACAGTCCGCTCCGGCTCGGAAATCAGGTTGGCCCTGGATGACGCCAAGCTCCATTTCTTCGACCCGGAGACGCATCTGGCAATTTGAATATCAGCGATAAGACCCGCGGGTGAGGGTGAGGCACCTGCATAAGAAGATTTGTGAGTAACCAGACGATCGGCCGCATTGTGCGGTCGAATATAAAGAAGGAGGAGAAGATGACGTTTCGTATAAAACCCGCGATGCTGAAAATAGCCGCAGCCGCATGGTTGCTTGGCGCAACCGGCGCCATGGCGGATACGACGCTGGAATTCACCCAATGGTGGGAGCCCGAATTGCCGGCTGGCTCGCTCAGGGCAATCATGGATGACTTCGAGGCCGCAAATCCCGGAATCAAAGTGACGCTGGTCAGTGGGCCCTACGCGACCACGCGAGACCAGATCTCGGTTGGTGCTGCAACCGGAACGCTCAGCGACGTCGTCGGTCTCGACGGTGCCTGGGTGAACAATCTGAATGCGCAGAGCGCACTCGCCGACATGAATCCGATGATGGATGCGAGCGCTTTCGACAAGAGCCAGGTCGCGGACATCATCAAGGTGGACGGCAAGGCGGTGATGTTTCCCGTGGCTTCCTTCGTCTATCCGGTCTTCGTGAATTTGGACCTCGCCGCCCAGGCAGGCGTGACCAAGCTGCCGTCGACCCGTGCGGAGTTTCTCGAAGCCGCCAAGAAGATGACGATCGCCGACAAGAACCAGTATGGCTGGGTGCTGCCCCTCTCGCTGCAAACGCCATCCGGCGTCCAGAACGACATGATGTCGTGGGTTTGGGCTTCGGGTCAGTCGATGATGGCGAACGGCAAGCCGGACCTTGAGGGCAAACCGGTGGTGGACATGCTCACCTTCGTCAAATCTCTCAACGACGCCGGAACCATCTCGCCCGGCATCGCCACCAAGACCGAGCAGGAAAAGGTCGAGGAGTTCGTCAACAACCGCGTCGGGATGATGATCGACTCGCTCGCGCATGTGAACCTCATCCGCAAGCGCAATCCCAAGCTGAACTTCGACCTCATCCCGGTCCCGGTCGTGGAAAACTATACCGGCAAGCGCGGCCTTCCCTATGCCTCCTGGGGCATCGGCATCTCTGCTGCCTCGAAACATCAGGAAGAGGCCTGGAAACTCGTCCAATATGTGATGAGTGAAAAGGTGAACGCCAAGCTCGTATCGCTTGCAAACGCCTTCCCCGGCAACGTCAACGCCAAGCCCGATTTCGTGACCTCGGACAAGGCTTTCGGCAAGGCTTTCGAAATCTTCAAGACCGGTTATCTCGCCAATGAGTTCACGGGCCTGCCGGTGGCAGAAGACCTGATGACCCAGTTCGACGTGCAAGCCCAAAAGATGCTCGCCGGCGAGCAATCTCCGGAACAAGCAGCCGCCGCCGCTCAGAAGGGCTGGATGGCGAAATTCTGATCGGCCTGTTCCCGTTTGCTATCTTCGACCGGGTGGCCTGACTTCGGGCAGGCCACCCGGCAACAACGGATCGGCAATTTGAGTGGACCTGTTTTTGAAGCTTACCTTCTCTTGAAGGCGTATCCCAAGGTTGGCACATGACCCGGCAAAAGCGTTCCCACCATAAGCTCAAACGAGCGGTCGCACCCTACCTCTATCTGTCGCCCTCGCTGCTCATAATCGGGCTTCTGATGCTGCTGCCGATGGTGACGGTGATTGGCTACTCGTTCCAGAACAGCGCGGTGCTGCGTCGTGACCCATCCTTTGCCGGACTGAAACACTACCAGGCGATCTTCGACGACCCCGTGTTCTGGGCTTCGCTGTGGCACACGCTCTACTTCACATGCATGAGTGTCATTTTCCACATGACCATCGGCATGGCCTTCGCGCTCATGCTGAACAGCGACCGCATCAATCCGACGCTGCGCAATATCCTGCGCGTGCTCTATATACTGCCTTGGCTGTTCACCGCGGTGATTATCGCCGTGATCTGGCGCCTGCTGCTTGAGCCGAACGGTGTCGTGAATAGCATTCTCATGCAAATCG
Organism: Mesorhizobium sp. WSM4808; assembly: GCF_055811675.1. Classification (NCBI taxonomy): domain Bacteria; kingdom Pseudomonadati; phylum Pseudomonadota; class Alphaproteobacteria; order Hyphomicrobiales; family Phyllobacteriaceae; genus Mesorhizobium; species Mesorhizobium sp. WSM4808. The sequence continues at coordinate 132,086 of NZ_JBVVQX010000014.1, read as the reverse complement.
GCATCATCGGTTCCAAGGTCGAATGGTTTTCCTCGCCTGAGACCGCGCTGCACGCGGTCACCTTTGCCAACATCTGGGCGGGCTATCCGCTCTTCATGGTCAGCCTGCTCGCGGGTTTGCAGGGCATTCCCAAGGATTTCTACGAGGCTGCCGATATCGACGGGGCGAAAGCCTACCAGAAGCTGATCTTCATCACCATTCCGCAGCTGATGCCGATCATCATCAGCATCTCGCTGCTTGACTTCATCTGGACCATGCAGGTCTTCCCGTTAATCTGGATAACGACGGGCGGTGGCCCGATCTACTCGACCGAGGTCCTCAGCACCTACACGTATAAGCTGGCGTTTTCGAGCTACAACCTGTCGCAGGCTTCAGCCAGCGCTGTGGTCATCTTGTTGATCTCTCTCGGCCTGACGCTGTTCTATATTCGCTATCAGAAGGCTCGGTAGTCATCATGAGGAAAAGGCATACGCCGAAAGACAGGCTGATCACCGTCGCGCTCCATGTAGCGCTTGCAGCGGGGCTCTTTTTCGCGGCATTTCCGATCTACTGGATGCTGAGCAGCTCGTTCAAATCGAATACCGAAATCTTTGCCTTGCCACCAACCATCCTGCCAAAGGCGTTTACGCTGGAAGCGTATGCAGCCATCCTTGGCGACCCGGTAAAGCTGCGCTTCTTCTTCAACAGCTATTTCGTGGCGGGAGCGGTGACCGTGCTGACGGTGCTGATCGCCTTGCTGGCGGCCTACGGGTTCAGCCGCTTCAACTTCCGCGGCAAGGGCATCCTGAACACAATCATCATCAGCACGCAGACGATTCCGCCGATCACACTTTTGATCCCCTTCTTCGGACTTGTCGTCTCATACGGCATCTTCGATACCTACGTCGCACTGATCCTGACTTACCTGGTGTTTACGCTGCCCTACGCGATCCTGCTGATGACGGGATATCTGAACACCTTGCCCCGCGATCTCGATGAAGCCGTGGCTGTCGATGGCGGCTCCAGTTGGACAGCGCTTTGGCGGGTGATTGTCCCGATTTCACTGCCTGGTATCGTGGCGACGTCGGTCTACACCTTCCTGTTGTGCTGGAACGAATTTCTCTTTGCGCTGACGCTGACGAAATCGACGTCCATGCGCACCGTCCCGATCGGCATCCAGCTGTTGATGGGGCAGCATGCCTTCGAATGGAACCAGATGATGGCAATGAGTGTGCTCGGCTCGCTACCGCTCTTGCTCATCTACCTCGTTGCCCAGAGGTACTTCCTCGCCGGCATGACCGCGGGCTCGGTCAAGTAGGACGTCCATCCCACGGCGACGCAGGGTGGCATCAAGCAATAGGCGATACCAAGGAATGAAAGGACGAACGTGAAAGAGCTCAAAGTCGGCTGCCAGACCTTCACCTGGGAAATGCTGGGAGACCGGTTTACCGGCGGCCCCGACGATCTGCTGAAGGCGATCGCCGATGGTGGCTATGCCGGCATCGAGATCACCGACACCATGATCGGACATTATGGCGACAAGCCGGAGGAGTTCGCCGCCGCGCTGAAGGCGTCGGGGCTGACGCTGGTTTCCTTCGCCTTTGGCTCGAACAGTGGTTTTACGCTGAAGGAGGAGATCGGCGCCGACCTCGAAACCGCCAAGCGCTGGATCGATTTCGCCGGCGCCTTCCCCGGCGCGCTGGTGTCGATGGGCTCTGCAACGGCGGTGTCCGACGGCCCGCGCGAGGACAAGTTCGCCATCGCGGCCGAGGTCTACAACAAGGCCGGCGAGATCGGACGCAAGGCCGGCGTCCAGGTTGCGGTGCATCCAAGCTCGCACCACAACACGCTGCTATTCGACCGCGCCGATTACGACACGATCTTTGCCTTGCTCGACCCCGACCTGGTCGGCTGGGTGCCGGATACCGGCCATACCCTGCGCGGCCACAAGGACATGTCCGATACGCTGCGCACCTACCGCGACCGCATCCGCTACATCCACCTCAAGGACGTCGATGCCAACGGTACCTGGGCCATGCTCGGCAAGGGCGTCTGCGACACCCCGGCGGTCATCGAGATCGCCAACACCGCACCGCGCTTCAACGGCTGGCTGGTGCTGGAGGAAGAATCCGAAACGGCCGCCGCCGATCCTGCCGGCGCGGTCAAGACCAACCGCCAGACTATGCGCAGCTACGGCGCCTGAAGAACGAGACGATGATCAAGAAACAGGACAGACGCCTCAGGGTCGGCGTGCTCGGCTGCGGCCCCATCGCGCAGTTCGCGCATCTGGAATCCTGCGTCAAGGCCGGCAATGCCGACCTCTACGCCATCTGCGACGCGGCACCCGATCTGCTTGCGCGCATGGGCGCCACTTACGAACCGCAGAAAATGTATTCCGACTATGAGGCAATGCTCGCCGATCCCGAGCTGGAAGCGGTGATCGTCGCCACGTCGGACGCCTATCATGTGCCGATGTCGATCAGGGCGCTCAACGCCGGCAAGCATGTTCTCTGTGAAAAGCCGATCGGCACCTCGGTCGAGGAGGGCGAGGCGCTGGCCGAAGCGGTCAGGCGCTCGGGCAAGATCCTGCAGGTCGGCCACATGAAGCGCTTCGATCCGGCACTGGAGGCCGCGCGCGACTTCGTTCGCGACGAGATCGGCGAAGTGCTGGCGCTGAAGGCCTGGTACTGCGATTCCACCCATCGCTACACCAACACCGATGCCGTGCAGCCGCTGCCCGTCACCAGCAGGCTAGCCAGGAAGCCAGCCGGAAATCCCAAGGCCGATCTCAGGCAATACTTCATGCTGGCCCATGGCTCGCATCTCGTCGACACGGCGCGTTTCCTGTGCGGCGATATCGTCGCCGTGCGCGCCCGCCTCAATGAGAAATTCGGCGCCTATTGCTGGTTCGTCGAAACCGAGTTCGCCAGCGGCGCGCTCGGCCATCTCGACCTGACGGTTGCCGTGCGCATGGACTGGCACGAAGGTTTTCAGCTCTATGGCGAGAACGGCTCCGTTATCGCCAGGACATTCAACCCTTGGTACTTCCGCGCCAGCGAGGTGGAGATATTTCACGAGAAGACCGCCACGGCCCACAAGCCGCTCGGCGCCGATGGCCATTTCTTCCGCCGCCAGCTGGAAGGTCTTGCCGACACAGTCCTGAACGGCACGCCGATGCGTGGCGCCAATGTCGAGGACGGCATCGCCTCGATCCGCGCCATGGTCGCCATCGCGCGTTCGGTGGTATCAGGCGAGCGAGTCGAACTCGCCTCGGTGTCGGGGGCGGTGTGATGCGTCTCGGCATTTTCGCCAAGACCTTTGCCGGCACCGATCCGGCCGCCGTGCTGGCTGCGGTGCGGCAAGCTGGCTATGAGACGACGCAGTTCAATCTGGCCTGTGCCGGCCTGCCGTCGATGCCGGATGCTGTGCCGGCGGACGCCATCGCCTCCGTCCGTGCCGCCGCGCAGTCGAACGGCGTTTCACTCGCAGCACTGTCGGGCACCTACAACATGGCGCATCCCGACAAAGCCGTGCGCGACGACGGCCTCAGGCGCCTCGCCGTTGTCATCGAGGCTGCTGCTGCCCTCGGCATCCCGCTGGTCACGCTCTGCACCGGCTCGCGCAACGCCGCCGATCAGTGGGCCTATCATCCCGACAATGCCGATCCGGCCGCCTGGTCCGACATGGCCGCCGAGATGGCGAAGGCGCTGGCGCTGGCCGAAGGTGCCGGTGTCGATCTCGGCATCGAGCCTGAGCAGGCCAACATCGTCACCTCGGCCAGGGATGCGACCCGGCTGATCGCCGAGATGGGATCGAAGCATCTGAAGATCGTGCTCGATCCGGCAAACCTGTTCGAACACGCCACGCCCGGCGAGGCGCGCGCTATCGTTGCCGCCGCGATCGACGAGGCCGCCGGCCACATCGCCATGGCGCATGCCAAGGACCGTCATGGTGACGGTCGCTTTGCCACATCAGGACAAGGCATTGTCGATTTTCCGGATTTTGTTGCACGGCTAAAGGCAGCGGGCTTCGACGGACCGCTTGTCACCCACGGCCTGTCCGCCGACGAAGCCCCCGATGTCGCCGCCTTTCTGCGAAGGCTCCTCTGATGGGCGCCGCCCCGACGATCCTGCTTCGCGACGATGCAGCGCTTCGTGTCTTCGACGCGGGGCAGGGCAGGCTTCCCGTCGTCTTCCAGCATGGCCTCGGCGGTGACGCAGCGCAGGTCGCGCAGAACTTTCCCGATGGTCCTTCATACCGTCGGCTGACCGTCGAATGCCGAGCGCAGGGCGGTTCCGGCGCCGGTAGCAAGCGCCCGTTTTCGATCGCGATGTTCGCCGATGATGTGCTGGCCGCCGCGGATGCGGCCGGCCTCGACCGTTTCGTCGCCGGCGGCATCTCGATGGGTGCGGCCATTGCCTTGCAGCTTGCCGCCCGGCACCCGGACCGGGTCGCCGGTCTCCTGCTTGTGCGCCCTGCCTGGGCTTTCGATGCGGCGCCGCAAAACATGCGCCCTTACGTGGAAGTGGCGGAGCTCATCCTCAGCCGTCCTTTATCGGAGGCGCGAGATATCTTCGCGGCGTCCGCGACGGCCGCCCGCTTTCACACCGAAGCGCCGGACAATCTTGCTTCCCTGCTCGGCTTCTTCGCGCGCGAAAACGCGCCCGTCTTCGCCGAGGTGATGCAGGCGATCGCAGAGGATGGACCTGGCGTGACGCGGGCAGCCGCCGCTGGCCTTGCGTTCCCTACGCTCGTCATCGGCAGCGGCATCGATCTCGTCCATCCGCTGGCCGCCGCCCGCAGCCTCGCCGACGCCATCCCCAATGCGACCTTTGCCGAGGTGATGCCGAAGGCCACCGACAAGGAGTGCCATTTCGCCGAAATTCGCGCCGCCATCGCGGACTTTCTCGACATGAATTTCAACAACCAGGACCAGTCATGATCTCGAAACCTCTCTCAGGCCCGGCCGCCATCGCCGCATTGCCGCGCGACCGGATGATCGCCGAATTCTCGCTCTGGTCGGCCAATCTCGCCAATTTCGAAAACGACTTGAAGCGCATCGAGCCCTATGTCGATCTTCATCATATCGATGTGGCGGACGGTCATTTCGCACCGTCCTTCCTGTTCTTCCCCGATCTCGTCGCCCGCATTGCGGGGCTGACGGCGAAACCCATCCATGTCCACCTGATGGTCGATGAAGCAATCGTCGAGGCGCAGACGCGCCAGTTCATCGAAGCCGGCGCCGACATGATCAGCGTCCATGCCGAGAATGGCGAAGCCGGATTGCGCGCCGTGCGGCTGGCGCGGGAGCTCGGCGCCGAGGCCGGCGTCGTACTCAGGCTGGAGACGCCTGTGGAAGCAGTGACGGCCTTCGTCCCGGAAGCCGCCTTCGTGACGCTTCTTGGAACCGCAATCGGCGTCAAGGGACAGAGCCTGTCGGACAAGGCCTGCGACAGGCTGGGCGCTGCCCGCGCCATCCTGAGAGAGGCCGGCCGCGAGGCGCAAGTGGTTCTGGCGGCCGATGGCGGCATCCGCCACGAGACCGTGCCGTTGCTGCGTGCCGCCGGGGCCGAAACCGTGGTTCTCGGTTCGCTCGCCTTCGGTGACAAGGACCTCGCCGGCCGCATCGGCTGGCTGCACGGCTTGAAGGTCGCGGCATGACATCAGAAGCCGCCCTTGCGATCGATCTTGGCGGGACGGAGCTTCGCGCCGCCCTGGTCGACCGCGACGGCAAGATCCTGGCATTCGCGGCGGTGCCGACGCAGGCGCAGGCCGGTCCCGATGTGGTGATCGGCCAGATCGAGGCGTTGGCGGCGACAGTCCATGCCGAGGCCCCGGCACTTTCGATCGTCGGCGTCGGCGTCGGTGCACCGGGGCCGCTCGATCCGCTGGCCGGCATCGCCGTCGGCCCGCCGACGCTCGCCGGCTGGCTGGACGTGCCGCTTGCCGACATCCTGGAACGGCGGCTCGGCCTGCCGGTGCGGCTGGAGAACGACGCCAATGCCGCGGCGCTCGGCGAATGGCGCTTCGGCGCCGGCCATGGCGCTCGCTCGCTGGTCTTTGTCACGGTTTCGACCGGCATCGGCGGCGGTGTCGTCGTCGACGGGCGCATCCTGCATGGCCGCCGTGGCCTTGCAGCCGAGATCGGTCACATGACCATCACCAATGAAGGCGAGCGCTGCGTATGCGGTGTCGTTGGCTGCTTCGAGGCCATCGCGTCGGGAACGGCACTTGGCCGCCGCGCCAGCGCCGCCACGGCAGCCGGAGACGGCTCTACCTTGCGACGCTTGTCAGCGGACGCGGAGGTGACCGGCCGCCATGTCGTCGAGGCGGCACGGCTGCAGGACGCTCTTGCCTCGGCCTTGCTGGAGGAGGAAGCGCGCTGGCTGGGCATTGGCTTCACCAATCTCCTGCATCTCTATTCGCCCGATGTGCTGGTCGTCGGCGGTGGCATCGCCAATGGGCTCGATCTGATGCTGCCGACCATCGAGGCGACCATCAGGCAACGGGCTATGCGCGCCTATCGCGACGTGCCGGTCGTTCAGGCCCAGCTCGGCCGCCATGCCGGGCTCGTCGGCGCCGCCAGCCTTGTGCTGTTCGACGACGGGGGCACTTTGGCAGCCCGCATGCCTGTTGGCCCAAGCACGTTTCCGGACACGCCGCTGAGCAAGACCGGCACGGTCTGACGTTGCGACCTGCATGACAAAGGCCAGAGGCAGCACGCCTCCGGCCTTTTACGCATTGACCGCGCGTCATTACTCGGCGGGAACAACGTCCGCCGGCAGGCTATCGTCGGCCGTGCCCGCCAGCGCTCTGGCCAGCTTGGCCTCGTCGAGTTCGCCTTCCCAGCGAGCCACCACCAGCGTGGCGACAGCATTGCCGACGAAGTTGGTCAACGCCCGGCACTCCGACATGAAGCGGTCGGCGCCGAGGATCAGCGCCATGCCGGCGACCGGCACCGCCGGAACCACCGAAAGCGTCGCCGCAAGGGTGATGAAGCCCGCTCCGGTGATGCCCGCGGCACCCTTGGAGGAAAGCATGGCCACCAGCAGCAGCAGGATCTGGTCACCCATAGACAGGTGGATGTTGGTCGCCTGTGCGATGAACAGCGCCGCCAGCGTCATGTAGATGTTGGTGCCGTCGAGGTTGAAGGAATAGCCGGTTGGGATGACCAGGCCGACGACCGAGCGCTTGGCGCCGGCCTTCTCCATCTTTTCCATCAGCGAGGGCAGGGCGGCTTCCGATGAGGAGGTGCCCAGCACCAAAAGCAGCTCTTCCTTGATATAGCGGATCAGCGACAGGATGGAGAACCCGTTGTAGCGGCAGACCGCGCCAAGCACGACGAACACGAACAGGAACGACGTCACGTAGAAGGTGCCGACCAGCATAGCGAGATTGATCACCGCGCCGATGCCGTATTTGCCGATGGTGAAGGCCATCGCGCCGAAGGCACCAATGGGGGCCGCCTTCATCAGCACGCTGACCAGCTTGAAGATCGGTGTCGTCAGCGCCTGCAGGAAATTGAGCACGGGCGTGCCCTTGTCGCCGACCAACGCCAGCGCGATGCCGAACAGCACCGAGAAGAACAGCACCTGCAGGATGTCGCCGTCGGCGAAGGCGCCGACGATGGTCGACGGGATGATGTTCATCAGGAAGCCGGTGACCGACTGGTCGTGCGCCTTGGCGGCGTAATTGCTGATGGTCGAGGCGTCGAGCGTCGCCGGGTCGATGTTGAAGCCGGCGCCCGGCTGCACGACATTGGCGACGACAAGGCCGATGATCAGAGCCAGCGTCGAAAAGGTGAGAAAATAGAGCATCGCCTTGCCGGCGACACGTCCGACCTTCTGCAGGTCGCTCATGCCGGCAATGCCCGTAGTCACGGTCAGGAAAATGACCGGGGCGATGATCATCTTGACCAGCTTGATAAAGGCGTCGCCGAGCGGCTTCATGCTCTCGCCGACCGACGGATAGAAATGGCCGAGCAGGATGCCGACGGTAATCGCGACGAGCACCTGCACGTAGAGTTGGGCATAGAAAGGCTTGCGCTGCGCGGCAAGCGCGCCTGATTGGTCTGCGATGTGCATCGAACTCTCCCTGGCCGGATGGGGCGGAGCGCCCTGCGTGACTTCTCCCATCGCGGCGCTCCGGTCGCACGCCGCTGCCAGGGAGTTTTGCAAGCGCTGTGCCAGTTCGCGGAAAGGCCGGAACCACGGGATTTCCGCCTTTGTCTGACGTCATGCGGCCAAAGCCTGTGCGGATTTCCGCACAGGCAGTGTTTGCCTGGGCGGATTTTCGCATTACACTGGCCGAAAGGCCGCGAGCAAAGGGGAGAGGGCAGACGCCGCAAGCAGGCACCGATAGCGGATTCTCTGGATTTGCCGGCCGTGGATTGCTGCGCGAGGCCGTGGCGCGGCTGCGCGATGGCCGCTGGGTTGCCGTGGTCGCCGCTCTTGCATTTCTGGCCGGCGCGATCGCCATTGCCGGGCGCATCGCCTCCGGCCAGGCGGCCGATAATCTGCGTGAGACGGCACTCGCCGCACTGCCGCTGGCGGCGGGAACCCTGACCGGCGAAATCGAAAAGCAGCGCCTGGTTCCACTGGTGTTGGCCAGAGACGATGCGGTGCGCGGCGCTCTGCGCCGGGCCGGAAAAATGAAAGAAAAGGCCCTCAACGACAAGCTCAAGTCGATTGCCGGCGATGCCTCGGCATCCGCCATCTACATCATCGATACGGCAGGCATCGCCATATCAGCCAGCAATGCCCACGAACCGGCGAGCTTTGTCGGCATCGATTACAATTTTCGGCACTATTTCCAGGAAGCGATGAGCAAGGGTGCTGCCAGCCAATATGGCCTCGGCACAATCAGCGGCAGACCGGGGCTGTACCTTGCCAGCCGCGTCGACGATGGCGGCAAGCCGCTCGGCGTTGCGGTGCTGAAGGTCGAACTCGACGGCGTCGAAGCCAATTGGCGTTCCAGCGGTTTCCTTGTGTTCATCACTGATGAACGCGGCGTGGTGCTGGCTACCAGCCAGCCCGACTGGCGGTTCCGTGCGCTGGCGCCACTGTCGGCCGAGGACACCGCCGCAGCCCACGAGCAGCTCCAATTGGCCGATGCAGGCTTCGAGCCGCTGCCGATCCGGCGCGGCGCTGGTGACGGCCTGGCGACGATCGACAACGCGGGAAAACCGCGCCAGTTCGTCGAGGTGGTGCAGGATTTGCCCGCTGCTGTTCCTGGCTGGCGTCTCTGGCTGCTCACTCCCGCCGACGCTGCTCTTTCATCGGCCGCCAACACGGCGCGGCTCACCACGCTGCTTGGTCTGCTGCTGATAGGCCTGCTTGCCTACGTGCTGACCCGGCGCCGGCGAACGCGCAGGCTGAGGCAAGAGGCGCTGGCGCGGATGAATGCCGAACTGGAGAGCCGAGTCAGCACGCGAACGGCCGAGTTGACCCGCTCCAACACCGCACTTGCCGGTGAAATCGCCGAGCGCGAGAATGCTGAAGCCAAGGTGCGCCGGCTGCGCGACGACCTCGCCCAGGCCAACCGGCTTTCCATCCTCGGCCAAATCGCCGCCGGCGTGGCGCACGAGATCAACCAGCCGGTCGCCGCTATCCGCACTTATGCCGAGAATGCGGGCCGCTTTCTCGAAACCGGCAAAACCGAACCGGCCAGCGGCAATCTGACGTCGATCGTGTCGATGACCGAACGCATCGGCGCGATCACCAGCACCTTGCGCACTTTCGCCCGGCGGCCGGGTGTCGCCGCTTCGCCGCTGCCGGTGCGCGAGGCGATCGACGGTGCGCTGTCGCTGCTGTCCGGCCGCATCCGCGATTCCGGCGTGACCATCGTCAAGCCGCGGGGCACCGCCTCGCCGGCGGTCATGGCGAGCCGCATCCGGCTGGAGCAGATCCTGGTCAATCTGTTGCAGAATGCGCTGGACGCTATGAAGGACCAGCCCGATCCGCGCATCGAGATCGAGCTTGCCGAGCGCGACGACAGGGTGCTGATTTCGGTGCGCGACAACGGCCCAGGTCTCGGCCCGGAAGCAGCCGGCAATCTGTTCATGCCGTTCCAGACCACCAAGGAGAAGGGGCTTGGCCTCGGGCTGGTGATCTCGCAGGAGATCGCCCAGGAGTTGGGCGGCACGCTGCGGCTCGATCCCGGCAATGGCATCGGCGCATCCTTCACCATCGATTTGAGGCGAATTGAATGATTGAGGGATCAGGGCTGGTGGCGCTCGTCGACGACGATGCGGACCTGCTGCACGCCACAACGCAATTGCTCGAGCTTGCCGGCTTCGCTGTGGTCGCGCGCGACGCCGCCGAGGCAGCGCTTGCCGTCGTCGACAGGACCTTTGAAGGCGTGGTGGTCAGCGACATCCGCATGCCGGGCATGAACGGGCTGCAGCTGTTCGATCGCATCAAGGCGATCGACCCGGACATACCCGTGATCCTGGTCACCGGCCATGGCGACGTCGATCTCGCAGTGGCCGCGCTCAAGGACGGTGTCTACGATTTCATCTCGAAACCCTATGCCGGCGACCGCCTTGTCGAGGCGCTGAAACGGGCGAGTGAGAAGCGACGGCTGGTGATGGAGAACCGGCGGCTGCGCGAAGCCGCGGCCCTCGCCACTGACGGCCTGCCGCTGATCGGCGAGGCTCCTGCCATCAAGCGACTGCGCGAGACCTTGCGCCAGATTGCCGACATGAACGTCGATGTGCTGGTCGAGGGAGAAACGGGAACCGGCAAGGAAGTGGTGGCGGACCTCCTGCACAGATGGGGGCGACGGCGCGCAAAACCCTTCGTGGCACTGAATTGCGGTGCGCTGCCGGAGACGGTCATCGAGAGCGAGTTGTTTGGCCATGAGGCGGGCGCGTTCACCGGCGCGCAGCGGCGGCGGATCGGCAGCATCGAGCATTCCAGCGGCGGCACGCTGTTTCTCGACGAGATCGAATCCATGCCGCCGGCGCTCCAGGTCAAGCTGCTGCGCGTGCTCGAAACACGCAGCCTCACTCCACTTGGCTCGAACGACATCAGGCGCATCGATCTCAGGGTCGTCGCCGCGACCAAGGTCGATCTGGGGCGGTCGGACCAACGCGGTGATTTTCGCGAGGATCTGTATTTTCGCCTTAACGTGGTGACGCTGCGCATCCCGCCGCTGCGCGAGCGTCGCGGCGATATCCCGATGCTGTTTGGGCATTTCCTGGGCAAGGCGGCAGAACGGTTCGGCCGGCCTGTCGCGAAGATGAACGCTGCGGTCAGCGATCATCTCCAGTCGCATGACTGGCCAGGCAATGTGCGCGAGCTTGCCCATTTTGCCGACCGTGTTGCGCTCGGCCTCGGTCCGGAAGATGAGAGGAGGGCGGTCTCCGCGCATTCGCCGGAGCCTACGGCAGCATTGCCAGAACGGGTCGGCCAATACGAAGCACAGCTCATCCGCGACGCGCTGCGCGACCATGGTGGCGAGGTGCGCAGCGCCATCGATGCGCTGGGCGTGCCGCGCAAGACCTTTTATGACAAGCTCAAGCGCTACGGCATTGCCGCATCAGAGTTTCGCAATGGCGGTGATCCGGATACGTAGCCCATCCCGGAAAGGGTAATGTCTCAGTTTGAATTCAGAAGATCGTCGGTCGCGTTTGAGGCGCAGGCGAAACCGCCTATACCTCGTGGAAAGGAAGGGAGGAGCGTGTCCTGAAGGTTAAAGTTCTCGTTCTTGGATGGCTCGGCCTATTATTCGCGGGGTTGCTTATCCTCCAAGTTTTCCTGGGAGAACGCCACGGAGGGGGCTTCCTGTGGGCGGCGATCATCGGCTTTACTTGGGCGATTGCTTATTGGCCGGTTACATTGATTGTGCTCGGCTTAGGATTTTGGGCGTCAGACTGGTGGTTGAGGCAGGGGTAAACGCCCAAATCAAACTGGGACACTACCCGGAAAAGCGATGAACACGACACTGGAAACGACGGCAAATCCCTTGCCGGAAGACCTTACCTTTCTCGCCGAAAGGCTGGCGGCGTTCAACGACGGTGATGTCGGCGCTTCCGAAAGGAAGGCGCTTGCCGTGTTTGTGCGCGACGAGGATGGCGCGGTCGTCGCTGGCATTTCCGGTTACACCGCCTGGGGCTGGCTCTACCTGCAATGGCTCTGGGTCGATGAGCGGCTGCGCGGCCAGCACATTGCCGGCAAGATGCTGGATGCGGCCGAACAGGAAGCCATGGCACGCGGTTGCCGGAATGCCTGGATCGACACCTTCAATCCGAATGCCGCCAAGGTCTACCAGCGTCAGGGTTACGAACCCTTTGGAACGCTTGCCGATTTCCCTATCGGCCGCAGCCGCATCTTTCTACAGAAGAGGCTGGCGTTGGTCTGATCCATCCCTGCGGAACCGGGATGGACTGTCTTCCTGCCTGACCCGCAATCCGAACGAAGGTGGTTATGGTCCGGCGGACCGTTACTCGGCCGGAACCAGGCCTGGGTCTCCCATCGGGCTTGCTCTGGTTTCCTTGCGTGCCGACGCACGGGCGAGCACGCTTTGGCGGTTTACGGATCTGCGCTCGGCATCGATGCGATGGATCAGGATTTCCGCACGCTCGATCGACCCGAGCAGGGCCAGGATCGTGCCGCGTTCGGCGGCACCGGCATTCGGTCCGAGCGCCAGCGTGCGGGCACGCAGTTCCTCGACCCCAGGCAGATTTACATGGCCGGCCGGCATCTGCGGGCTGGAAATTCCGTAAGTTGGCAAGATTTCGCGCAGCGACGTGTCGAGCTTGTTCAGCGCGACGTCGACGATGGCTTGCGCTGGGTTGCTGAACTTCTCGCGCCTGACGCGGCGCGCCACCTGATGCATCGATTCCGTCAGGGCGGCCGTGAAGTCGGCTTCCTCGATCAGGCTGGCGATCAGATCGAGCTGTTCGTAAGGCAGATCCTCCTTCATCAGCGCGGCGGTGTAGGCGCGGATATCGCGGCTGAGGATGTCGGTCGCCAGATAGTGCTCGCCCGGATCCGACGGCGCCTTCTTGGAAGAGCGTGCGATGTCGAGGAACATGGCGCCGGCCTCCAGATGGCGGGCCGTCTCTTGCTGCACGGCGGGAATGGCCTTGGCAAAATCGCTGGCCAGTTTGCGGTCGAGGAATTTCGGCGTCGAGAAATCCTCCGCGTCGTCGGCATCCGTGTGGCCGACACGCGATAGCGCCCGCTCGAACACGCCGATGAACGGGAACAGCAGCACTGTGTTGAAGACGTTGAAGAAGGTCGAGTAGAGGCCGACCGCGACCGGCACCAGGGGGAAGGTCTCCTTGCCGTCGACAATCACCGGAACGGCCGGATCGCCGCCGAAGAACTGCATGGCCCATTCCAGCACCTGGATGGAGACGAAGAACAGAGGGATGGTGATGCACACCCCGATGATATTGAACGAGATGTGCGCATAGGCGGTCCGCTTGGCGTTCTTCGAAAGGTTGAGCGAAGCCATCCACGACGTGATCGTGGTGCCGAGATCGGCGCCGAGCGAGAAGGCGACGGCGGTTGTCCAGTCGAGAATGCCCGCCGCGCCAAGGCCCATGACGATGCCGATCGTCGCCGAGGACGAGTGGATCATCGCGGTCACGCCGGCGGCGATGAACACGCATTTGAAAAGGTTGAGGTAGGAGTCGGCCGTCAGCGTCTGCAGCAGCGCCATGACTTCCGGCAGGTTGCGAAGCGGACGCAGGCCGCCGGTCATCAAATTGAGGCCGTAGAAGATCAGAGCGAAACCCATGCAGGCGAGCGCTATGTTCTTCACCTTTTCGCTTTTGGCGAAGCAGTAGACCAGCGAGAACACGCCGGCCAGGATCAATCCGAGCGGACCGAGCGGCAGGGCGATGAGCCCGTTGCCGAGCGTGGTGCCGATGTTGGCGCCCATGATCACGCTGATCGCCGGCCGCAGGGCGATGACACCGGCATTGACCAGCCCGACGACCATGACGCTCATCGCCGTCGACGACTGGATGACGCCCGTGATCAGCGTTCCCGCCAGCACGCCTTTGACCGGCGTACCGGCTGCCTTGGCGAGAAAGTCGCGCATCCGGTTGACCGACAGCGCCTGGATGCCGTTTGCCATGAAATCCAGACCGAGCATGAAGATGCCCAAGCCGCCGATCACCGGCACGAGGATGTCCTTGAAGATATCTATGTCCATTTCAGGCAGGCCCCCAACAAGTCGCCACGACGACGCGGTATGAAGTTCGGTTGCTGCGCAAGGCAGCTTTCGTTCGGGTCAGTTTCCGACCGGCAATTGCCTTGCCCAATACTGTTCGATCTGGCCAATGAGCGCTTTCGGCAGCGGCACATAGCCGAGTGCGGTGGCGTCGCCGGCACCTTGCGCGAAGGCGAGCCGGAAAAGATCATGCACGCGGCGATAGCGATGTTCCGAACGCCCCGCGACCTGGACAACGGCGAACACCGCCGTGCTGATCGGGTACGCACCATCTCCGCTGCGATTGGTGAGGGAGGCGAAGAAGTCGGTCGTTTCCCCCCAGGCGACGGAGGTGGCCGCTGCTTGCACGCCCTGCGGGTCCGGTTTGACGAACTTGCCGGATTTGTTCTGGACCGCTGCGAAGGGAAGGCCGGCGCGAAGAACCTGGCCGTATTCGGCGTAGGCAATCGCCCCCTTGCTCGCAGCCACGGCACGAAGAAGCGCTTGCGTACCTTCCGCGCCTGTCCCGAGCGGCCAGTCGATCAGAGTGTCGGCTCCAGGCTTCGTCTTCCAGTCTTCGCTTGTCGATGACAGAAACTCGGTGAAGACATAGGTTGAGCCCGAACCGTCCTGCCGGTGGATGACGCTGATGGCGAGATCGGGAAGGGCTATGTCGGGATTGAGCACCCTTATCGCAGGATCGGACCAGGACTTTATCTTGCCCAGATAGATGTCGGCGATCACCGGGCCGGAGAGGCGCAGACCTTGCTCCGGCAGGCCATCGAGATTGGCGACCACCGCGATCCCGCCCATGACGATCGGAAATTGCTGCTGGCCGTTCCTGGCGAGATCATCAGCCGGCACGGGAACATCCGTGGCGGCGAAAATCCAGTTCGGGCTGCGCAAGCCGCATCAGGCCGGCAAGGGATCCGACCGGTTCATAATCGACGGTCCAGTCCAGCGTGAAGAAGTCGCCGCCGTCGGCGCGTGCAGCCTTGTATGTCGTTGCCCACTTGCCGATGATCGGCGCGGCCAGTGTCGACCCCGCACCGCGAATGGGCTCAGCCCGCGCAGCGGATCCGATCATGGCCCCGATGATTGCAAGGGCGAGCGCAGCTGCCACCCCCGAAATCGTCGGCCGTGCACCGCGCAATAAGGCTAAACCTGCTGACAACATAAATTGAATCCCAACTATACTGCCGCCGCTATGCAGGCACGCATCAATGGCCATACGCCCGCGAAATGAGGCGTCAGCTGAAAACAAGATCGCTGTTGTCTTGTATTAATTCTTCTTAACGGTTGGATGACAGTGGGTCCCGGCGGAAAAGCTTTTCGACTATTCCGAAGACCTTTCGACTGCAAAACCTGAGCAAAAAGCCGCATCGCCTGAAAGTCGGCCGGGCGGGAAAGGTCATCCCATCCCGTTCCGGGATGGAAGAGGCTCTAACTGGCGAGTTTTCCGCCCCGCATCGGCCGCGGTGCGCCGGTCGTGCTCGGAAAGCTGATTGGCAGGCCGCGCAGCACGCGCACCGCGAGGAAGGCAAAACACTCCGCCTCGACCGCATCGCCGCTCCAGCCGAGGCTCTCGGCCTGCACCACTTGGACGCCGGCACGGCTGGTCAGCATCGCCATCATGGTCGGGTTGTGGCGGCCGCCGCCGCTGACCACCAGTTTTTTCGGACGGCTTGGTAAGAGGTCGAGTGCCTTGCCGACGGCTCCAGCGGTAAAGGCGGTCAGCAGTGCCGCGCCATCCTCCGCATCCAGCCCGTCCGCCATGGCGGCGCCGAAGTCGAAACGGTCCAGCGATTTGGGATAGGGCTTGTTGAGATAGGGGTGCTGCAGCAGCTTGGCCAGCCGCGCCTCGTCCACCTTGCCCGCACCGCCGAGCGCGCCGTCGCGGTCCATCTCGCCGAGCCCTTTCGACTTGATGAAATCGTTCAGCGGTGCGTTGGCCGGTCCGGTGTCGAAGGCAACGACATTGTCGATGCCATCCCACCAGGTGATGTTGGCGACGCCGCCGAGATTGAGTACGGCCACCTCGCCATTGGCGCCGGCGCCACGCATCAACGCCGTGTGATAGACCGCGGCCAGCGGCGCGCCTTGCCCCCCGGCGCGCATGTCGGCCGAGCGGAAATCGTAAGCGACCTTGGTACCCAATATGGCATGCATCAGCTCACCATCGCCGAGTTGCCTTGTCTGGCCCAGCCGTCCAACCTGCGGCGCGCGATGCAGAACGGTCTGGCCGTGAAAACCGACGACGCCGATATCGGCCATCGTCATGCCATAGCCTTCGACCAATTCCTTGACGGCTGCTGACTGGGCACGCGTCAGGGCTTCCTCCGCGGTGTGGAAGATCGCCGGCTCCGGCCCGACAAAGTTCCACGCCCGCGCCTCCGTCAGCGTCTCTTCCAGCAGGGAGCGGATCGACGGAGGATAGGGCATCAGCCGGTAGGTGCCGAAATCCTCGATACGTTCGCCGTCGGTCTTGATCAGCGCGACGTCGATGTTGCCGTCCAGCACCGTGCCGGTCATCAGGCCGACGGCCCAGATTGGTTCCATGGTCGTTTCCTTGTTGAGCATGATCTTTTCCGAAAACCGTTTCCCACTTTTCGGGACCACGCTCCAGTCCCATTGATGAGATCGCCGACAGCTTTGCGAAACCTGACGATTCTACCGTCAAAATATTGGTCTAATGAATCCGGGCGGCGGGCAAGGTCCAAGCCTTGCCACTTTCGAAGTGGCGGTCTCGGTGCTGAAGGCCGAGCGGCTTTCGTAGCGCCACAGGCGATGTTGGACCGCGCAACGTCGTTTCTGCAGCCCGTCTGGTTCAACAGCCACCGAGATGCCACCTCTTGCCTGTCAGCCCCGAAGGCGCGACCTTGTCTGATCTGGCGAACGCTTCCGCCGAAATCCGCAAGGGAGAGAAAATCATGACCTCATCCGATGTGGCCGTTATTGCAGGCGCGGGCGCTGGTCTGAGCGCCTCGCTTGCGCGCCTTCTCACCCGCGAAGGCATTCGCGTGGTTCTGGCCGCTCGCAACGTCGAGAAGCTCAGCGCTCTGATCGACGAAACCGGTGCTCTGGCCGTTGAGACGGATGTCGCCGACGCTGCGTCCGTCGCCAGGCTGTTCGACACCGCCGACAAGGCCGGCACGCTGGCGCTCGTGGTGTTCAACGCCAGCGCACGCACCCGCGGCCCGATCGCCGAGCTCGATGCGGAAGCGGTCAAACAGGCATTGCTGGTCGGCGCCTATGGCGGCTTCCTGGTCGGCCAGCAGGCGGCGCGCCGGCTGCTTGTCCGGGGATCCGGTTCGATCCTGTTCACCGGCGCCACCGCCAGTGTGAAGGGCTTTCCCGGCTCGGCCGGCTTTGCCCTGCCGAAATTCGGCCTGCGCGGCCTGGCGCAGTCCATGGCCCGCGAACTCGCCCCGCAGAACATCCACGTCGCCCATTTCATTCTCGACGGCCAGATCGCGCCGCCCGGACAGGCAGCCGATCCCGACCTACAGGACCGCCGCCTGTCGCCGGATGCCATCGCCGAGGCCTATCTCGCGGTCCATCGCCAGCATCGCAGCGCCTGGAGCTCGGAGCTTGAGTTACGGCCTTGGGTCGAGACGTTTTGACAATCCAGACGATCGCCCGGCGGGAAGCAACGCGATCCTTCCGCTTTTCCTATATATTAGGAAATGCTGATATTTTGTGGCGCTAAGCTGCTTGTCCAATACATAAAAAGGCACAGTGTAATATATACGTTTGTTTAACGCGGGTTGTGCATGTTGCAGCTTTCCCGGGTTAATTGAGAACGCGCATGTCGGTTACACGTCGTACACTGCTTGCGGCCGGGAGCGGCGGGTTGCTGATCTCGCAAGCCCGCGCAGCCAGCACTCCGGGACAGCAGGCGGAGAACGCCCCTCAACCTATCGCGAGCGGCGATGCATTGCGCATCGCAATGCCGGCCTTCGCTTCCAATCCGTTCTTTCCGTCCGACGGATCGGGGGACGATGGCATAGACATGGAGTTGGCCCACGGCATCGCCGCGGCCCTTGGCGTCGAGCCGGTATTCGACCGATCCGCCGCAACGTTCGACGATATCGTCAGACAGGTCAGTTCCGGACAGGCCGACATGGCGATTGGCAAGCTTAGCCGGACGCTTCAGCGCGGCCGGTCGATCATATATTCCCGCCCCTACGCCATGCTGCGACAAGGGCTGATCGCCAACCGCCTCAACCTGGCGCGTATCGCGCAAGGCAAACCGGCCGAACAGATCGTCCGTGATTTCTCAGGCGATCTTGGCGTGATCGAGGGCTCTTCATTCGCCACCTATGCGGCCACGACCTTCCCGCATGCGCAAATCCACCGCCTGGCAAGCTGGGATCTGATCATCGATGCGATCCGAAACGGGACGATCGACATGGCCTATCGCGATGATTTCGAGATCAAGAAGCTGATGGTCGACGATCCGTCGATGACGGTCGTCGCGCGCTCGATCACGCTGACCGACAAGGTCGATACGATCGCAGTCGGCGTGCGGCCCGACAATCCGCACCTCGCGGCCTTTGTCGATCTCTATCTCGATCTCGCGCGGGGTCAGCAGATTCTCAACACGGATGAGATCATCGCCCGCTATCGCCTGGGGAGCAAAGCCTGACATGGCCATCTCCGAGGTAGCCGGACCCCTGCCTTTCGACTGGCGCCTCGCGGCAAGGCGTATCCTGCGATCTCCGGTGACGACGATTGTGATGATTGCTGCAGGGATATTGTGCGGCCTCTACTATCCAGACTTTGCCCATGCGATCAGCCCTGTCGCACAGCTCTACCTGAATTTCCTCAAGATGGTCGTCCTGCCCTATTTGGTCTCGTCGGTCATCTTCTCCATCACGGCAATGGTCCAGGATCCCAAATCGGTCCGCTACCTCGGCAAGGTAGGTATGGCCGTGCTGGTCGTGTCGTTCCTGAGCGTGCTGGTGAGCGGCACCTTGTCGTTGATCCTGCAGCCGGGCCAGATCGAGAATCCGCAGTCGCGCATCGAGCTTGGCGAGTTCATCAATTCGCAAGGCAGCGTGTCCACCGATCTCGCCTTCCCGTTCCAGCCGCCGCCCTCCAATGGCGACCCCAATGGCGGGCACTCGATCCTGCTCGACTTGGTGCCGAACAACGTCTTCAACGCGCTGGCCTCGGGCCAGACCATCCAGGTTTTGCTGTTCTGCCTGCTTTTCGGGCTCGCGATGGGAAAGATTCCCCAGCCTTCGTCCATGAGCCTGACCCAGGCGCTCAACGCGGTCTACCGGGCCTGCACGGTGCTCACCAACTGGTTCATCTGGGGGTTGCCCTTTGCAACCTTCATCCTGATCGCGGACCAGACCGCGTCGACCGGAACCAAGCCGCTCACGCTGATGGGCGGTTACCTGCTGGTGATGGGCCTTTCCTGCCTCATATTCGTCGCCGGGGCTTTTGCCATTATCGCCATCCGGTCGCGACGAAGCTACTGGACCACGATCAAGACCTGCCAGCCCCTTCTCATGGTGGCCATCACGACACGCTCTACGGTCGCCTCGCTGCCGTGGGTCATCAACCTTTTGAGCGAGCGCCTGCGGTTCAGCCTGGTGGTGGTCGAACTGCTCGTGCCGCTGCAGGCGGCATTGCTGCGTACAGGCCCAGCGCTGCTCTACACCTCGGGTGCGCTGTTCATCGCCCAGCTTTACGGCCACCAGCTTGCAGTCTCGGACCTCGTGCTCGTCGGCATCATCTCAGCGCTTCTCGCGCTCACCACCGGCGGCATGGGCAGCCTGCTCATCCTGTCCCAGATGTCCATCGTCTGCGGCTACCTGAAGCTTCCCTTCGAGGCGGCGTTCGTCCTGTTCGTCGCGGTGGATGCAGCCGTCGACACGTTCATGACGCTGGCCAGCGTCTGCACCGTCGCGGCGAGCACGGCAATGATCGCTCCCAGCCACAGGGAGACGACGCAGCCTGACGCCGCCTCGGACCAGCTCGAAGCCGAGCCTGTCAGATGATCGACGACAGCATCCGTCCCCAGCTCGGCATTATCGGCGGTCTTGGGCCGCTTGCTTCGGCTGATTTCTACTTCAAGCTGACCCGGATGACCCAGGCGCTCAGAGACAACGAACATGTGCCTGCGGTGATCCTCAGTGTCCCGCAGCTGCCCGACAGGACCGAAGCGATCCTTGCCGGCCATGACGGGCCGCTGGCGCCTTTGAAAGCCGCGGTCGCGACGCTCAATGCGCTCGGCGTCGCCCGCATCGCGATGCCGTGCAACACCGCCCACCATTGGTACGGCCAACTGGCGGCGAATTCGCACGCGGAAATCATCCATATCGGAGACGCTGTGGTGACGGAGACGCGTCGCAGCCTGGATCAGGGCCGGGTTGCTGTTCTCGCCACCCAAGGCACGCTGGTCTCCGGCTTCTATCAGGACAGGATGTCGGCAGCGGGATTTGAGCTCTGCCTTCCCGCGAACACCGAGTTTCAGGCCTGCGTCGACAGCGCGATCAGCCTCGTCAAGGCGGGTTCGATCGCGGATGCGGCGGTTGAAACCGAGCGCGCGCTCGACATCGCGCAAGCGGCCGGCGCCGATGCAGCCCTGCTCGGCTGCACCGAACTGTCGGTGGTGGCCGCCAGCCTCAACGATATCAATGGATTGGTCGTCATCGACAGCAATGCGGCCCTGGCGCGCGCCTGTCTGACACGGTTGGGCTTCGGTGCCCAGGAAGCCCGCGGCCTGCCGACCGTATCACGGCTGCCGGAACATGACCGATCGATGCGCGCCAGCTTGGCCGCACTGGCCTAGCCCTATGGATAGAACCTCATAGCATTTCGGAACCCGTCAGCCCTGGCGCGGCACGCCCTTGGCAAGCAGGTAGACGAGATACGGCCCGCCAAGCAGCGAAGCGAACAGGCCGGCGGGCAGTTCGTAGGGAAAGGCAGCCATGCGCGACAGCCAGTCCGAGACGATCATCAGCAGGGCGCCCAGAAGCATCGCTCCGGCGAGATGGACGCGGGCGCGGGAAAAGCCGACCAGACGGGCAAGGTGTGGCGCGATCAGGCCGACGAAGCTCAACGGTCCGACGACCATGGCGGCCAGCGCGGTGAGGAGCGCGGCAACGACGATCAGCATCAATCGTCCGCCGGCGACCGGCACGCCCAGCCCGCGTGCGCTGTCGGACCCGAGCGGCAGGATGTCGAGCCAGCGCGCGGCGAGGAACAGCGGCAATGTCAGCGGCAACAGACAGGCGAGTGCTAGCCCTGCATCGAGCGTCGACGCCTGGCCGGTCGAGCCGCTCAGCCAGCGCAACAGGATGTAGGACTGCGCGTTGCCCATGGCGATCGTCGCGGTGATCGCAGCGCTGCACAGCGCGCTCATGGCGATCCCGGCAAGCAGCAGCCGCTCGGCACCGAACTTTGCTCGTGCGGCAAGGGCCAGCATGGCAATCAAGGCCATCAGTGAGCCCAGGGCTGAGCCGGCGAGCTGCCAGCCGAGATCGGCCGTGGCGCTGACCATCAGCACGGCTGTCAGGCCGGCACCGGCGCCGGTGCCGACGCCAAGCACTTCGGGGCTCGCCAGCGGGTTGCCGGTGACCCGCTGGATGACGACGCCGGCGGCCGCGAGCATGGCGCCGGCGGCGGCCGCCACGCCGATCCGCGGCGCGCGCCACGCGGCGAGATCGGTTAACAGGTCTCCCCCAGCAATAGTCCAGCCGTCCGGACCGCGCCCGACGACAAGCGCCACGGTGGCAGCGACAAGCGCCAGCGCAAACAGAAGCAGGATGATCAGCCAGGGCCGGCTGGCCTTGCGCGGTGCGGTACCATTCGAACCGAGATGCGGCCACTCGAAAAGGCGCAGCCGCGGCAACAGCCACAGCAGCAGCGGACCGCCGAGCAGGGCGGTGCCGGCGCCGGTCGGAATGCGTTCGCCACCGGAACCGGCGGCCAGCTGTACCAGCCCGTCCGTCAGCCACAGCAGCACGGCGCCGATCAGCGGCGCGGCGATCAGTTTTTGGCGCAGTGTGCGGGCGCCCGAAAGCGTGGCCAGCGCCGGCGCTGCAAGACCGATGAACCCGATGACGCCAACCTCTGCCGCGACTGACGTCGCCATCCACACGGCAAGCGCGACGATGAGAAAGCGGCTTGAGTGACGGGCGACGCCCAGGCCGCGTGCCGAGGCATCGTCGAGACCAAGAATGGTCAGCGGCCGCAGCAGCATCAATGCGGCAACCGCGCCGGCCAACAGCCTGACCGTCAGCGCGATGGTCGGCTCCCAGTCCTGCTGGACCAGCGATCCGCCGCCCCAGATGAACAGCGAAAACAGGTAATCGCCATTGGCGAGGATCAGTGCTGCGCTGACGGAACTGGCGGTCAGCGCCACCATCATCCCGGCGAGCATGACCGACACCGGCTCCAGCCCGCGCCGCCAGGTCAATGCCAGCACCAGCAGCACCGCGGCGATGCCACCGGCGAAGGCGACCAGGCCCTGCGACCGCTCCATCAGCAGCGGTGCGTAAAGCGAGGCGATCGTCATGGCCAGTTGCGCACCAGCCGAAATACCGAGCGTCGACGGTTCGGTCAGCGGGTTGCGCAGCACATGCTGCAACAGCAGGCCGGACAGGCCGAGCACGGCGCCGGCCAGCACCGCCACGGCGGCGCGCGGCAACGTGCTGTAGAGCAGGATGACACGATCGAGATCAATGCCGTCGCCCGGCGGCGCGGCCGGCCACTGCATGCCGACCCGCCATGCGAACAGGAGCGCTGCCACAGCCGCGAGGAGGCCCCACAGGGCGATTGGCAACAGCGCGGCACTCGTCGTGGCGCGGTGGCCGACTGCGCGCTCAGCCATGGCTTTGCCCGGCAATAGCTGCCGTCGCCAGGCGCGCGAAGCGGCGTGCCGATGGCAGGCAGCCAAAGTGGTTGACCGGCTCCAGGACGGCAACGCGGTTCTGGCGCACCGCCGGCAGAGCGTTCCACAAGGCATTTGTCGGAAGCGAACGCCCGACATCCGCCGGCAGTGGCGAAACGATCAGGATCGACGCCTCGGGCACGCGCGCCAGCGCCTCCAGTCCGACGGGTGCCGCCGCGCTGTAGCTCGTCTCGTCGGTCCATGCATTGACCAGGCCGAGAAGCGTCAGCACATCGCCGAACATGGAGTCGCGGCCAAAGGCGCGAAAATGCCTGCTATCGCCTAGGCTGATGACGAAGACCGGGCGCCCGGAAGCGCGCGGCAAGGTGCCGCGCAGCCGCGCGATTTCATCAGCGGTCTCATCGGCGTAGCGCTCCGCCTCGGCCTGCCGTCCCAGCTTTTCGCCCAGAGCCAGTGTCGCTGCCTCGGCGAGCACATAAGGCGGCACGCCGGCCTCGTAGACCGTTTGCGCAAACACCGGCGCGATGCGTTCGAGCATCGGGCGCTGGTATTCGTAGAAATTGGAGATCACGATGACATCAGGCGCGACGATGCGCAGCAGCTCGTAATTGGGCGCGCCGCGCAGCCCGAGATCGGCCACCGATTGGGGCACTGCCGGCTCGACCGCGATCTTGCGAAACTGGATCAGTTCGGTCGCCGCCACCGGCTCGATGCCGAGTGCCAGCAACGTCTCCAGCATGCCCCAGTCGATCGCTGCAACGCGTGGTGTAGCAGCCCTGGCGGCGACCGGTGGCAGCAATGCCGCGGCCGCCAGCGCAAGCACCTGCCGTCTGTTGGGCAGATGGATCATCACTGGCTTGTTTGGCAAGCTGTAACCAAGTCGACTACCAAGTCGTATGCGCCTTCAGCTTGAACGAGCGGCCTTCGCCATAGGAACAGGTCAGCGTCGTCTGGCAGCTCGACACATAGGTCTTGTCGAAGAGGTTGGTGATGTTGAGATCGATCCCCCAATTCTCCTTCTCGTAGCCGAGCTTCAGGTCGGCCAGCGTGACCGCCGGCACTTTGGCCGTGTTCTCATTGTCGGCCCACGAAGAGCCAACATAACGCAGGCCGCCGCCGATCGAGATGCCGTCATACCAGTCGCCGCGGAACGTATAGTCGACCGAGGCGGAAGCCATGACTTCGGGCACGATGAAGGGCGTTTTGCCGATCACCGAGATACCGGTATCGTCCTTGAATGCGTCCACGTCCTTGAGGATCTTGATGTCGTATGCGGTGAATGCGCCCGTCACCCGGAAGTCCTCGGTGATGTTGACCTTGCCTTCGAGTTCGAGCCCCGCGAGCGCACTTCGCCGGTCTGGATCTGCGCGAATGCGTCAACGTTCGAAGCCACATTTTGACGGGTGAGGTCGAAGAGCGACACGGTGAACAGGCCATCGACAAAGGTCGGCACATATTTGACGCCAACCTCGTATTGCTGGCCTGTCTCCGGCTTGAACAAATCGCCGGTCGCAGTCGTGCCGATGATCGGGTTGAAGAAGGTGGCAAAACTGACATAGGGGGTGACGCCGTTGTCGAATTCATAGGCCAGCCCAGCTCGCCCGGAGAAGTCGCCGACGGTCTGGCTCAGATCAATGACCGGGAGACTGAATTTCTCCGTGTAATAGGTCGGGCGATTGTCGGCATCGAGCCAGCCGCGATCATATCGCCCATTCAGCGTCACCAGCCAGCCATCCCCGAAACGCAACTGGTCCTGCGCATAGAGGCCGAGCTGCTTCTGCGTCAGGTCCTGGTTCAGATAGCTGACGCGCGGCGTCAGCGGCGAACCGTAGACGGGGTCGAACCCATCGATTGGCGGAGTAAGCCCAAATTCCGCCGACGACTGCACCTGGTCGATGTTGTAATATTTGTAGTCGATGCCGGCCAGCAGCGTGTGTTCGACTGGCCCGGTCTCCACCTTGCCCTCGATCTGCAGGTCCGACAGGAATGTCATCGCGTCGGTGTCATGGTCGAAATTGATGCGATCCAGCGCAGTGGGGCTCGCTGCAGGATTCGTATCTCGGGACCAGCCGTTGGGATAGACGCTGACTTCGTTGATGGAAGCGGCACTAAATCGAGTGTTGGAGCGCACCGTCCAGTCATTGTCGAATGTGTGTTCGAACTCGTAGCCTATCGAGCCCTGTTCCCGCTTGTAGAGATCGACGCTCGGCTCGGTGAAATTCGCATCCGGGTCGATGCGGCCATAATTCACGCCGTCCACAATGTGGTCCGTCACCGTCCCGCTATAGGGCAGGAAGCTGCCGCCATTGTGGTTTTCGTCGATGTGGCTGTAATTGGCCAGGATGGTCAGCGTGGTTGCTTCGTCCGGCTTCCACGTAATACTTGGCGAGATGAAGCCGCGCCAGCCATTTTGCAGGTCGCTGTAGGTATCGCCGCCGGCGACTTTGCCCGTCATCCGGTAGCTGACCGCGCCATCCTTGGCCACGTCGCCAATGTCGAAGCCGAGATAGACATTGCCTGCGTCGTTGACGCCGGTCTCGACATAGCGCGTGCGTTCGAAGTCCGGCCGCTTGCTGACATAGTTGACCAGGCCACCGGGATTGCTGCCGCCATAGAGCACGGAGGCCGGGCCCTTCAGCACCTCGATGCGCTCAAGCCCGAAACTGTCTACATAAAAGCCGCCGAAGCCGTAGCTGAACAGCTGCAGCCCATCCATGTAGGTGCCGGTGGCCGTCGCCTGGAAACCCCGGATGTACAGCCAGTTGGTGTCGCTGTCGGGGCCGAAGGGCTGCGCGAAGACGCCGGCCGTGTAGCGCAAGGCTTCGTCGGCCTTCTGTGCGCCCTGGTCGTCGATCTCTTGACGGCCGACTACCGACACGGATTGCGGGATATCCTTGATGTCGGTCGCCGTCTTGGAGCCGGTCCTGCTTTTTTTGGCGACGACGCCTTTAACCGGTCCGGTCGCGCCGTCGCCGGCCTGGCCCTCGACCACCACCGGTTCAAGCTGGGTGCTGGTTTGCACCGACTGCGCGAACGCGGCCATTGGCGGGATCATAGCGGCTGCGGCGACGCTGGCCGCCAGAAGCGCCTTCATCCGGTAAGTTCTGCTCATCAGGAAAGTCCCCGCCTGTCGACATTGAGATACTTGATCATTTATCTCAACTTATCTGCGGGTCATTGGACGGAATTGGGCAGTTTGTCCATTCTTGTCCAAACGAGGGACATCACGGTGTGATGTTGCGGAAATGTCACTGGCGACTGGTGCTCCTCATCCAGGCGCCGGGTGTCACGCCGACAATCGACTTGAACACACGCGTCAGGTGCGCCTGGTCGAAAAAACCCGTTGCCTCGGCGATGTCGCCAAGTGAAGCGGCGTCACGCGCCATCATCGCCTTGGCCCTGTCGACCCGCGCTTGCATCTGCCAACGATGCGGCGGCACGCCCGTCGCCGCCTTGAAGGCATGACTCATCGCGGTTTCGGACAGGCCGGTCAGCGCGGCGAGATCGGCAAGCCGGATCCTGTCCAGGCAATGCGCGTCGATGTAGTCGGTGACGAGGCGCAGCTTGCGGCGCGAGAGCGGCGACCGTCGCCTGGCGGTATCAGGCTGGTCTATCTGGAACAGGCTTGCGAACAAGGCATTGAGCAAGCCCTCGCCATAGAGATCATGCAGAGGCCGGTCGTTGCCGCATTCGGCGGCAATCATGCCGGCAAGCATGGCGATCCGGTCGTCGCGAAACTGGAAGCGCGACATCCGCAAGGCCTCGTGGTCAAGGCTGCGGCCGAAGCGGCGCGTCAGCGCTGCGGCGTCGAAATGCAGGTCGAGATGCCGGATCCGCCGTAGCCCCTCGACCCGGCCGCGGATCGGCACGCCGGCCGGTATGTAGGCCATGGAAAAAGCCTGGTCGTGGCGGCGCAATTCGCCCTTGGCGCCTTCGACGAAGAAAGCGCCGTCGCCATCCACATCGAGCGCGACGAACAGCCGGGGGTCGGGAGAGACGTAATAGCCTTCGGCCTTGTCACCGCATGAGACATCCCAGAGGTCGGCGACCACGCCGTCCCAGACATGCCATTTCAGATCGCCAATGACTGAAAAGCCCTCAATCCGGCTTTCCATGCGCGCAACGAAGGTCAAGTCCTGTGATCCCAACCATAACATGATAAATCATGTTTATGCCCGGTTAGCGACCCCACCGCAAGTGCTTTGCGGCTGCTCGAAAATCGGCCGGAACCAATACCGCTGGGGCCGTCAGGCCTCAAACACTTTCGAGGTATGTCTCGATTTCGAAATCGCTGACATTGAGCGCGAACGTGTTCAATTCCTGGCGTTTGCAGGCAACGAAGGAGTCGCGCAGGATGGCTGGAAAAATCTCCGCCACATGCGTCCCGCTCTCGAAGGCGGCGATCGCGGATGCCCAGTCCGGCGGCAGCTTTGCCGGCGGGAGTCCCTGGCCGTCGGTGCCGATCGGATCGCCTGGCGATATTTGTCTTTCAATGCCCGTCAGTGCGGCGCCCAATATGGCCGCTAGCACCAGATAGGGATTGGCGTCGGCTCCCGAAACGCGATGCTCGATGCGGCGCGCACCGGTTGGCCCGCCGGGAATGCGGATCGCCACCATACGGTTCTCATAACCCCAGGCGACTGCGGTCGGCGCATAGGATCTCGGGCGCAGCCTGCGGTAGGAGTTGAAGTGCGGCGCGAACACCAGCGTGCTTTCGGCCATTGCCGCAAGCAGGCCGCCGACCGCATGGCGCATGGTCTCAGAACCCTGGTCGGTGCCGTCATCGAAGACGTTGCGCCCTTCGCCGTCGATCAGGCTGAAATGAACGTGAAAGCCGTTGCCTGCGCGGTCGCCATAGGGCTTAGCCATGAAGCAGGCGGCAAAGCCGTGCTTGCGGGCAATGCCCTTCACCGTGCGCTTGAACAGCACCGCATCGTCAGCCGCCCGCAAGGCGTCCGCGACATGGTTCAGATTGATTTCGAACTGACCGACGCCGTTTTCGGCGATGGCCGTGTCGACGGGAATGCCTTGCGTCCGGCAGGCCTCGTAGACGTCATGGATGAAGGATTCGAAGTCGTCGATCTCGTCGATCGACAGCGCCGCGTCGGAATCGAGACGGCGTCCGGTCACCGGGGAGACCGGTCCGACCGGCCGTTGCGATTGCGGATCGACGAGGTAGAATTCGAGTTCCGTTGCCGCGACCGGGGTCAGGCCCAAGGCCTTGTAGCGATCGAGGATGCGGGCCAGCGCCCGTCGCGGGTCGCCGAGATAGGGCGCGCCGCTTTCGTCGGCCAGCCAGAGCGGGACAAGCGCTGTCGGATGCGCCGTCCAGGCCACCGGCAGAATGCCGCGCCCCGTCCACTGGCACAGTCCGTCGGCATCGCCGGTCGAGAATACCAGCGTGTTGCCTTCGATGTCCTCGCCCCACACATCGAGCCCGATCAGCGAAAAAGGCATGCGCAGCTTGCCTTCCAGCGCCTTTCTTGCCTGCTCGACGGGAATGCGCTTGCCGCGCATGATGCCGTTGAGGTCGCACACCGCGGCTCTCAGGCTCTGGATGTCGGTCCTGCTGTCAAGCCAGTTCAAAACGTCCGCAATTGCATCGCTCAATTTATGACCTCTGGTTTTCGAAGGTGCCGCAACCTGACCGGCTGCACTGTCCCTGATAAAAATAGCTTGTGAGTTTTAGGAAAACAAACTTGGCTGTCGCCAAGCGCTTTTCCTTATTTTTTCAAGTCACTAGCTGGGATGTCGGGAGGCATTTCAAAACCAATTGCGCGATCTGCGATCGCAACATAGAGGCAAGAGGTCGGAAAGCCAAGTGGCATTCAAACTGTGGGTTAGTTTGAAATTCAACCTTCAAACAATCCCCTCGGAGTGTCATATTGTTGGCATGGGGCCGCTGACAGGCTGGGGTCAGAGCGGGCGAGGTGTGGCGATTGTGACTGATAACCACCCGAAGCGCCCGCGCCGCCAAGGCGAAAGCAGGAAAGATGAAGAACGGCGTTCTATTATCCGCTCACTGGTTGAGCTAGATCGGCCGGTTGCAGAGCTTGAAAAGCTTTTGGCGCCGCTTCCCTGGGACTATCCAACTGCGCTGGTCACGCTGACCTACGATCACATTCGAAGCGTTCTCTTGCGCTTTCTAGCCGGGAACCTCGAGGCGAAGGACGTCGAGGAATGGGCCGATCTTGTTGAAATGCGAGATGATATCGAGTTCGCAGAAGACCGGACGAAAGAGGTAGTCCATATGCTGTCCACGCCGCAAATCCACTTTCCTATCGACGGCCAGCTTGCGCGGCTTCTGCTATCGCCAATTTCGCACTGACTGACTACCGGCATTCGACGTTCTGGGTTCGCCACCGAGACAAAATGGCTGGGCCTTCGATCGAACAATTGTCGCCCGGCGATTCTAGCTTCTCATCTTCGAAAATCTCGCCTGCTGCAGGATGTGCGAGGCGCCTTCGTCGATGTCGCGCACGATGGCGGCGCGGGCGCGCTCGCCATCCTGAGCCTCGATCGCCGCTACGACTTCCTCGTGAAAGTCAATGTCGAGAATGGAGGCGAGGTCATCCTCGAACCCCGTGGCGAGATTCCTGAGAAACGGGCCGACCTGCATCCATACGGTCTCGATCAGGAAGATCATCTGCTCGTTGCCGCAATGGCGATAGATCGAGAATTTGAAGTCGTGGTTCTTGCGCAGATAATCGTCGATATCGCCCTTGCGAGCCGCCAATGTCAGTTCGGTGGCGTGGCGTCGGATCGTGCGCAGATTGTTGCCGTTGATGCGTGTTGTCGCCAGCTCGGTCGCCGAGCCTTCGAGGATAGTCCGCACCGCGGTCAATTGCGAAAACCGGTCGGCCGATATTGCCGGCACTTCGACGCTGCCGTTCGGCATTGGGCTGAGCGCCCGCAGCGCTTGCAGCCGCATGAAGGCGCTGCGCACCGGCATGTCGCTGGTGCCGAGTTCCCTTGCGAGTTTTCGCGATGTCAGCTTCTGGCCCGGCGTGAACTGGCCGGACATCAGTGCCCGCACAAGCTCAAGATAGACTTTTTCATGCAAGGGAACGGTGTCGACGGCGGTCAACCCGAATTGTGTTTTGTCGGCCATCGGCGGGGCGCTGCTTCATCGGTTCAGAAATCTGTGCGGCCGGCTGGTTTCGCCGCTGGGGATTCTGCGTGGCCGAGCCCGGCGAGAACGCCGAAGTCAGCGACTTATCAAGCACATGATAGACGCTTCGATCGTTGCGCGGCAAGCGACGCGTCGCGCCAAGGCTCACGGCTTGATTGTCAGGCACACGGCGTCTCTGCCACGCTGTGCAAAACGGTCATCACAAATCTTGACCTCGCATGCACTTGCACCTCTGGCCGCTGTCTGGCTTTTTGGGCTACCCATCGCAACGGAGTGATTCGCATCATGCCACTCGATTGCAAGGTTTCAAGGCAGTCTGCGGGTGGGTCGTGAAGCGCGCGCAATTGGCGAAGGAGACACAGGCATGGCCGAGTTCAAGAAGCCCGAAATCTCCGAGATGAGACCCAAGATCACCGTGATCGGCGTTGGCGGCGGCGGTGGCAATGCCGTCAACAACATGATCGCGGAGCAGCTTCAGGGCACTGAATTCATCGCCGCCAACACCGACGCCCAGGCGCTGACCATGTCGAAGGCGACGCGGCTGATCCAGCTTGGCGCCCACGTCACCGAAGGATTGGGCGCCGGATCGCTTCCCGAGATCGGCCGCGCCGCGGCCGAGGAATCGCTCGACGAGATCATGGACCATCTGGCCGGCACGCATATGTGTTTCGTCACCGCCGGCATGGGCGGCGGCACGGGAACCGGTGCGGCTCCAATCATCGCCCAGGCGGCGCGCAAGGCCGGCATCCTGACGGTGGGCGTCGTCACCAAGCCTTTCGCCTTCGAGGGCAGGCGCCGAATGCAGATGGCCGAAGAGGGCATCGAGCGGCTGCGCGAGAGCGCCGACACGGTGATCGTCATCCCGAACCAGAACCTGTTTCGGATCGCCGATGCCAAGACCACCTTCGCCGATGCGTTCGTCATTGCCGACCGGGTGCTCTATGCCGGCGTCAGCTGCATCACCGATCTCATCGTCAAGGAAGGCTTGATCAATCTCGACTTCGCCGACGTCAAATCGGTGATGCGCGACATGGGCCGCGCCATGATGGGCACCGGTGAGGCCTCCGGCGAGGGTCGGGCGATGAAGGCGGCCGAAGCCGCGATCGCCAACCCGCTGCTCGACGAAGTGTCGATGAAAGGCGCCAAGGGCGTGCTGGTCTCGATATCGGGCGGCAGGGACATGACCCTGTTCGAGGTCGACGAGGCCGCCACCCGCATCCGCGAAGAGGTCTACGAGGATGCCGACATCATCGTCGGCGCCATCTTCGACAAGGGCATGGAAGGCCGCTTCAGGGTCTCGGTGGTGGCGACGGGTCTCGACCGTGCGTTTGGGGTGGAGGATGCCGAAGCCGGCATCGCCCGCGACCACGCCGGTCAGCCGGCACGCACGCTTCAATAGGTCGTATCGCGCGTTTATCCTCGCCAGGAGATAATTTCTCGGGGGAGACATCGCTGAATAGCAATTGCATTGCCGACGGATCAGATTGACTGGCGCAACTATTGTGTTCAGCTGTATCGATCTCGGTACCGCTGCTGCTACAAGAATCCGTCATAGACGGCCATCTATACTGGCTACCCGTATCGTTCGAGCGACGAGAGGCGCGGCTTGGAATTCGACTTGAAAACCATCGAAGCGCTTGCGCCCGATCAGGCGTCGTTGAGCGCCGCGTCCAGGTTGACCAGGCAATCGAACTGGCCACGGCTCGAAAAGAGCGATCAACTGGGGCTCCTCTGGGGGGAATGCCAGGGTTCCGGCTCCAATCCCTACCGTGTGGTCGTCGACACCGGCGACCATGGCTACAAATGCACCTGTCCGTCGCGGAAATTTCCCTGCAAGCACACTTTGGCGCTGATGTGGATTGCAGCCACCACGCCGGCCAGTTTTACCGCCGCAGGCTCGACCCCGGAATGGGTGAATGATTGGCTCGGCCGCCGCAGGAAGGTCTCGCCGCAGCCGGCGGCGCAAGCGCCCGGTGCGGGAGGCAAGAGCATTGGCGAGGCCTCGCGCGACGACGAAAGCGCTGATGTCGAGGACGCCGCTGCGGTCGAGCGCCGCGAGGCAGCGCAGCGCAAGCGGACGCTGGATACGCAATCCGCGGTGTCGGCGGCGTTGGATGAGCTGGATCAATGGATCGCTGACCAGTTGCGGCTTGGCCTGGCCGGTTTTGTCGACAACAGCAGTGATCGTTGCCGCCGGATTGCGGCACGGCTGGTCGACATGAAGGCGACAGCGCTTGCCGGCCGCATCGACGAGATTCCGTCACGGCTGATGGGGCTGCGCAGCGAGGAGCGCCCGGACGCGGCGATCCGCGAACTCGGCAAGCTCGTGCTGGTGGCCAAGGCCTGGCGATCGACACCAGGCGACGCCGAACTGAGGCGGCTCGTATCGACGTCCGAAAGCCGTGAGCAGGTTCTGGCCAATCCCGATGCCAAACAGGTCGAAAGCGTCTGGGAGGTGCTTGGCGAGAAGATCGAGTCGCGCCGTGACGGTCTCGTCAGCCATTCGACCTGGCTCCTCGACCTGAAGAGCGCGAGCCCGCAATTTGCTCTCTTGCTCGACTATTTTCCGGCCTCGGCCGGTCGCCGGTCGAACGCCTTCACACCGGGCGACCGGTTCGATGCCAGGCTGGTCTTTTACCCGGCACGCCAGCCGCTGCGGGCCTTGGTGGCGGACCGCAAGGGCGACGTCTCGACAGGTGAGTGGCCCGATTTCGGCTTTCGCACAGCCGATCCGCTCGCGGCGCATGCTGCTCACCAGAACACAGCCCCTTGGCTCACCGATTGTCCTGTCATGCTGCCGCCCGGCGCGATCCTGCTGGACGATCGGGGCGCTGCCTGGTGGCAAGCCGCCGACGATCCGCATGGTATCGCCTTGCCGATTGCCGACACCGTCAATCCAACGCTGCTTGGGCTGGACCTTATGGCAACGGCAGCACTTTGGAATGGCAGCCGGCTTGACCTGCTGGCAGCGCAAAGCGGTTTCGGGAGGCTTGACTTGTCGTGAACGAGATCGAGCAGACCGGCCTGGCGGCCATGCGCGACTGCTGGATCACCGGCGGGACCACCTTCGACCTGGCTCCGGGCGCGTGGAAGGAGATCGCCGGCGGTGCCAGCCCCGACGAGCGCGAACGCCGGCTGCTGGCGATCGCCGCACAAGCTCTCGACATTGCCTTGCGGCCAGCCGCGCCGAAGACGCTGAAACGCCGCCCGCAATTGCCCGAACTCGCCTTGCCGATGCTGCCGGAACGGCTGCGGCCGCTCTTGCGAGCCGCGCTCAAGCATGCCGCCGACACAAGAAGCAAGTCGCGTGTGGTCACGCTCGTCGCCAGCCGCGGCTTCGTGCTGCATCCGATGGACTGGATGCCAGCCGCGTCGGATCAGAGCAGTCCGGACGTTTATGCACCCTGGGTCGACTGGCAGGCAGGCGCGGACGGCGAAAAACCTGCAAGCCAGGAGCATCTGACGGTGGAAAACTGGGATGACTTCTATCCCGCCGCACGCCGCACCGCGCTCGCCGATATGCGCCGCACCGCACCGGCTTCGGCTCGGCAACTGATCGAAACCAAGGCCTCCGGAGAGCCGGCGGAGATCAGGATTGCACTCGTCGACCTGTTGCGCTTCGGCCTGGGCGCCGATGACGTGCCATTCCTGAAGAGCCTCTCCGCCGATCGTTCCGGGAAGCTGCGCGAACTCGCTGGCCGGTTGCTGGCAAGATTGGGAGAGCACGGCTCGCCAGGCGATGGCGGGCCGGAAGCTCCGACGGCCGAACTCGCTGCCTTCATCGCTGAAGGCAAATCCGGCTTCATCCGCCGCCGCACCACCTACACGCCGGCAAAACTCAAATCGCCGGCGCAGGAAAGACGTCGCGCCGAACTGTTCGAGACCTGTAACCTGGTCGACCTCGCCACGCGCTTCGGCACCACCGAATCCGAGTTTATCGGGGCGTGGCAATTCGGCGCCGAGAGCAATGCCGATATCCTTGTTGCCCGAATGGTCGCCGCGTCGGGCAGCGACGCCGCGGTGACGCACATGGCGGATACGCTTGTCGCCGAAGGTGGCAAGCCCACACTCTTCGTCCTCCACCTCATGGCGCGTCTGGACAGCCGCAGGAAGCGTGTCCTGGTCAGGTCGATCCTGAAAGACACGCAACATCTCGGCGCGCTCAATCTGGCCGAGGGCCTCGAAGCAAGCTGGCTGGAATGGGCCGACCTGACAAACGGCCAGATGCTCCCGGCGCTTCGCTCCGCTGTTGCAGGAAACGATGACGCTGTGAAGCGAGGCGTCGACCAGCTTCTGGAAACTATGGGCTTTCTCGCCACGGCGGCGACGGCGGAGAAATTGATCGGAGACGTTGTTGCGGCCGGTATGGCGCCGGCGGCGCCGTCTCTCGGTCTTCTGCGGCTCAACGCGTCACTGGCCGAGCATCGAACCAACATATGATCAATCCGGAGAACAGCAAATGAACGCAGCCATCCGTCTTCCGGTCGAGCAGGCCTATGCCGCCGAATTGCAGGCGCTCTCGCGCAACGATGACCGGCAAAGGCCCGCCGGCTGGAGCCTGTCGCCCAAGGCCGTGTTGACCTACCTGCTCGGCGGAAAGGCTGACAACGGGACAGTGATAACGCCCAAATATGTCGGCCGGCGCCGGCTGATGGAAACCGCGGTCGCGACGCTCGCCACCGATCGCGCGCTGTTGCTGCTGGGTGTCCCCGGCACGGCCAAATCCTGGGTGTCGGAACATCTCGCCGCCGCCATCATGGGCGATTCGACCCTGATCGTGCAGTGCACGGCCGGCACCGACGAGAACCAGATCCGCTATGGCTGGAACTACGCGCAGCTTCTGGCAAAGGGCCCGAGCCAGGACGCGCTGGTGCCGACGCCGCTCTACCGCGCCATGCAGGACGGCAAGCTTTGCCGCCTCGAGGAGCTGACGCGCATGGGCTCCGATGTGCAGGACACGCTGATCACCGTGCTGTCCGAAAAGATGATGCCGATCCCGGAACTGAACACCTCGATCTACGCGCAGCGCGGCTTCAACATCATCGCCACCGCCAACAACCGCGACAAGGGCGTCAACGAGCTGTCCTCGGCGTTGAAGCGCCGCTTCAATGTCGTCGTACTGCCCTTGCCCGAAGACATGGCGGAGGAAGTGGCAATCGTCTCCAAGCGGGTCGGAGAGATGGCCGGCGGTCTCGACCTGCCGGTGCCGAAGAATGTCGGCGAGGAGATCGCGCGCGTGCTGACCATTTTTCGCGAGTTGCGCTCCGGCGCTACAGCCGACGGCAAGGTGACGTTGAAGACGCCGTCCGGTTCGCTGTCCACGGCCGAAGCCATTGCCACCATGGTCGGCGGCCTCAGCCAGGCGGCCTGGTTCGACAGCGGCAAGCTCGGCGCCGAAGGCCTTGCCGCCAGCCTCGTCGGCGCGATCGTCAAGGATCCGGTGCAGGACAAACTGGTGCTGGAAGAATATCTGGAAACCGTGCTCAAGAAGCGGCCAGACTATGCCGGCTACTACGCGGCCTTGAACGCGGCAATCTGACGCCATGGCGCTCAGCGACGTTTCCTATTTCGGCATACGCCATCACGGGCCCGGCTCCGCCGACAGCCTGGTGCAGGCGTTGCAGGAGTTGAAACCGGTCGCCGTGCTGATCGAAGGACCGGCCGACGCCAGCCCGCTGTTGCCGTTGCTCGCCCGCCCCGAAATGCAGCCGCCGGTGGCGCTGCTCTGCTATCCCGAAGACGATCCGGCCTCGACAAGCTTCTGGCCCTTCGCCGAATTCTCGCCGGAGTACCAGGCGACGCTCTGGGCCGTCGCCAACAACGCAGCAGTGCGCTTCATCGATTTGCCGTCGTCAGCCCGCACTGCGCCGATTGAGGCCGTGGGGGAAACCGAGAGCGATGGAACGGAACCCAACGTCGAGGCTGACTTGGCGCCGCATCTGCGGGACCCGATCGGAACGCTGGCACAAGCTGCCGGCTATGAAGATGGCGAAAGCTGGTGGTCTGATATCATCGAGCAGAACCCGCAGCCGGGTCCAATCTTCGCGGCAATAGCCGACGCGATGACGACGCTGCGGGACGGCGAAGGTCCGCTTGCGGCGTTTGAGGCGAAACGCGAAGCGCATATGCGGCTTGAGATCGCCGCCGCGCGAAAGGAATTCGATGGGCCGATCGCTATCGTTTGCGGTGCTTTCCATGTGCCGGCACTGCAGGCGACGCGACCGCTGAAGGAAGACCAGGCGCTACTCAAGGGGCTCGCCCGCCGCAAAAGCATGATGACCTGGGCGCCATGGACGGGGCCGCGCCTGGCGCTGGGCTTCGGTTATGGCGCCGGCGTTGTCGCGCCCGGCTGGTGCAAGCATCTGTGGCAGACGCGCGGGCAAGGCGACTCCTCGGTCCTGTGGCTGGCGAAGATCGCGGCGGTCCTGAGGGCGAAGGGGCACATGGTCTCGACCGCCTCGCTGATCGAAGCCGAACGGCTGGCCCGCACGCTGGCTGTGATCCGTGAGCGGCCAAAGCCCGGTTTCGAGGAATTGCGTGACGCCGCGATGCCGCCCTGTTCAACGGGGAAGCGCTGCTGTGGGCGCTGGTCGAAGCCGAATTGCTGCTGGGCGCCGATGTCGGTGAAATTCCGCCAGACACGCCGCTGGCGCCGCTGATCGAGGACCTGCAACGCAACCAGAAAGCAGCGCGGCTGAAGCCCGAGGCGCTGGAGCGCGAATTATCGGTCGATCTGCGCAGCGAGAGCGGGCTGTTTCGGTCGACCTTGCTGCACCGGCTGTCCGTGCTTGGCGTGCATTGGGGCAAACTCACCGACAGCGGCCGTAGCCGCGGCACCTTTCGCGAGCGTTGGACGCTGTCGTGGGAACCTGAATATGCCGTTCGACTGGTGGAGAACCTGGTCTACGGACCAACCATCGAAAAGGCGGCCAATGGCCGGCTGATCCAGATGATCGGCGCGGCAACGTCTCTTGATGCGATGGCCGCACTGGTCCAGGGCGCCATCACGGCAAACCTGTCGGAAGCGTCGATCGCCGGTCTCGCGGCCTTGGAGGACCGGGCAGCCCGCAGCAGCGAATGCCTGGAAATCCTGACATCGGTGCCGCCGCTCGCCGACATCATCCGCTATGGCGAGGCTCGCAAGACGGAAACCGCCCGTCTGTCCGGTCTGCTGGAGCGGCTGATCGTCGAAGGCGGGATCGCGCTCGCCTATGCCGCCCGCGACCTCGATGCCCAGGCATCCACGACGCTGGTCGGCGCCATGCGCAAGGCCGACGAAGCGATCAGTCTGGTCGAGCCTGAACAGGACGTGCTGGACGCCTGGCGCAATGGGCTGGCTGCGGTCCTCGATGGATCGCGCTCGACGGCGCTGGTGGCAGGCTGTGCCGCGCATCTGCTCTACGAAGCCGGCCATCTGTCAGCCGACGCGGCAACCGGTCTGATCGCACGACGTCTGTCTCCAGGAACGCCGGTCACCGAGGCTGCAGGGTTCTTCGAGGGTTTCTTCAGCACTGCCGGCCAACGGCTGATCTACGACGAGGGCCTGCGCGGTGCGGTGGATGCCTGGCTCGCATCCCTCGACGAAGACGCCTTCATTGCGCATCTGCCGTTGCTGCGCCGGGTCTTTTCGCATCTGGACTCGATGGAGCGGCGGCGGTTGATCGAAGCGGTGCTCGGCCGCGCCGCACGCCTGCCTGCCGGACTGACGCCGACTCCGGATGGCGGCGAAGCGTGGCGCCGCCATCTTGAACGGCTCGGACCCTTGCTGACGGGCGGGAGCGGCAATGGATGACGAGGCTGAAATGAGCGAGCCAATCCAGGCCGGCGACGGACGGGAGCGCCGCTGGCGCCTGGCGATCGGTGCCGATGAGGAAACCTCGTCAGCGCTGTCCGACACCGACAAGCGGCTTTCCGCGGCGCTCGATGCGCTTTACGGCGATGGTGCCGGCGATGCGGCTGCCGATCCGCGCAAGCGGCGCGGCGGCCTCGGCCGCTCGGCGCCAAGGGTGGCACAGTGGATGGGCGATATCAGATCGTTCTTTCCCGCACAGGTCGTCCAGATCGTCCAGAAGGATGCCTTCGAACGGCTCAACCTGAAGCAGATGCTGATGGAGCCGGAATTCCTCAAGGCGATCGAGGCCGACGTCAATCTCGTCGCCGACCTGATTTCGCTGCGCTCGGTCATGCCGGCCAAGACCAAGGACATTGCGCGTACGATCATCGCCGATATCGTCGCCAAGCTGATGCAGCGGCTGGAGCAGAAGACAGCCGAGGCGATCCGCGGCGCGGTCGACCGGTCGCAGCGCACCAACCGCCCACGTCAGCGCGACATCGACTGGCCGCGTACGATCTCAGCCAACCTTCGCCATTACCAGCCCGAGCACAAAACCATCGTGCCGGAGAAGCTGGTCGGCTTCATGCGCAAACAGCGAAGGCTGGTCGACCTGGATGAGGTGGTGCTGTGCGTCGACCAGTCGGGCTCGATGGCAAGCTCGGTGATCTACGCCTCCATCTTCGCCGCGGTGATGGCTTCCCTGCCGGTCGTGCGGACCAAGCTTGTCTGCTTCGACACGGCCATCGTCGATCTGACCGAGGAGCTCAGCGATCCTGTCGAAGTCCTGTTCGGCGTGCAACTGGGCGGCGGCACCGACATCAACCAGGCCGTGGCCTATTGCGCGGACCGCATCGAACGGCCGACCAAGTCGCATATGGTGCTGATCACCGACCTTTATGAGGGCGGCAACGGGCAGGAATTGCTGCAGCGGCTTGCTGCACTCGTTCGCTCCGGCGTCAACGTCGTGGTGCTCCTGGCGCTGACCGACCAGGGCAGGCCAGGTTATGACCCGAAGATGGCAGGCTCGGTGGCCGCCCTCGGTATTCCGGTCTTTGCCTGCACGCCGGATTTGTTTCCAGACATGATGGCGGCGGCATTGCGTCGGGAAGATATCGGCGCATGGGCGGCTGGCGCCGATATCAAGCTGGTTCGTGCCGAGGCCGAGACTCCGGAGTAAAACAGCCGTCGCCAGAGCTGCCAGGATGCTTCTGGCAGCTCTGGGAAAAATGGCTGGAGCTCAGCCGAACTTCGGGTCGAGGCTGCCCGACTTATAGCGCTTGGCCATTTCGGCGACCGGCAGCGGCTTGATCTTCTGCGCGTTGCCGGCGGTGCCGAACTGTTCGAAGCGCTCCTTGCAGAGCTTGCGCATGGCGGCCATGGCTGGTGTCAAATATTTGCGTGGATCGAACTCGCTCGGGTTCTCGGTCAGCACCTTGCGGATCGCGCCGGTCAACGCCATGCGGTTGTCGGTGTCGATGTTGATCTTGCGCACGCCGTGCTTGATGCCGCGCTGGATTTCCTCGACCGGCACGCCCCAGGTCGGCTTCATCTGGCCGCCATATTTGTTGATGATCTCCTGCAGGTCCTCGGGCACCGAGGACGAGCCGTGCATGACCAGATGCAT
Source organism: Mesorhizobium sp. WSM4808 (assembly GCF_055811675.1). Classification (NCBI taxonomy): domain Bacteria; kingdom Pseudomonadati; phylum Pseudomonadota; class Alphaproteobacteria; order Hyphomicrobiales; family Phyllobacteriaceae; genus Mesorhizobium; species Mesorhizobium sp. WSM4808. The sequence goes on along the minus strand of NZ_JBVVQX010000014.1, from coordinate 92,482 downwards.
GTTCGGCAGCCGGCGGTGGATCTCCTCAATGACGTTCATGGCCAGCACCGCGCCGTCGGGCTTGCGCGAGAATTTGTAGGCGCCATGGCTGGTGCCCATGGCAACCGCCAGCGCATCGACATGGGTGTCCTTGACGAACTCGACCGCCTGTTCCGGATCGGTCAAAAGCTGGTCGTGGCTGATGGCGCCTTCGACGCCGTGGCCGTCTTCCTGCTCGCCGCCGCCGCTCTCCAGCGAGCCGAGCACGCCGATCTCGCCTTCGACGGACACGCCGCCCCAATGCGCCATGTCGACGACGCGCTTGGTGATGCCGGAATTGTAGGCGTAGTCGGCCGGCGTCTTGCCGTCTTCCTTCAGCGACCCGTCCATCATGACCGAGGTGAAGCCGTACTGGATAGCGGTGACGCAGGTGGCTTCGTTGTTGCCATGGTCGAGATGCATGCAGACCGGAATGTCGGGATGGATTTCGACCAGCGCGTCGATCAGCTTGGCCAGCACCACGTCATTGGCATAGGCGCGGGCGCCGCGGCTGGCCTGCAGGATGACCGGCGACTTGGTCTCCTCGGCGGCCTCCATGATGGCGAGGCCCTGTTCCATATTGTTCATGTTGAAAGCGGGCACGCCGTAGCCGTATTCGGCGGCGTGGTCGAGCAATTGTCTCAGTGTTATGCGAGCCACCCAATAGTCTCCCGTATCTGGTTTCAAGCGCAACGTCGCGGGCCGGCCGGTTGCCGGTCGGCCCTTGATGCTTCTGGCGGGATTTCAACGGAACCGCAACCTTCAGAGCTCTTCTCGATCGCAATTCTTGTTGCAGGGCTGAAATCCGGCCGTTTTGGTGACTTAAGCCGCGATCAACTCCCGCGCCGCCAGGAGTTGCACGCAGGCGTTCGCCGCTTCCTTGCCCTTGACCGTGAAGTGCTCAAAGAAGAAGCGGTGGTGCTCGGCGCTGTCGTGGTAGTTGTGCGGGGTGAGCACCGCCGACAGCACCGGCACGCCGGTCGACAGCTGCACGTTCATCATGCCGTCGATGACAGCACTTGCGACGAATTCATGCCGGTAAATGCCGCCATTGACGACAAAAGCGGTGCCGAGGATCGCGGCATAGCGGCCGGTCTGGGCCAGGGTCTTGGCATGCAGGGGAATTTCATAGGCGCCCGGCACGTCGAAGATGTCGACAGTGAAGTGCTCGCCTCCGATGTCGGCCAGTTCCGTCTCGAAGGCCTGTACGCATTGGTCGACGATAGCGGCATGCCAGCGCGCGCGGATAACGGCGATGCGAGTCTTTTCGTAGTCTTTATGGGAATGCTGATTCATGGGTCCATCCTTCCGTTTCGAACCAGAATCAGGACGCACGATACGGATTAAGCCCGCGAAAAGCGGGCCGGCTTCCGTTCGTTCTCTTCCATCCGGACTGTAACCGTCGGCTCCGGAATCACACCGGATCTGCTGACCTTTCCGATTTTGCCGGAAAGCGCTCGCGGGCTCAGGCCGAAACCTTTACCGCCGGTGGGGACTTTCACCCCGCCCTGAGAACATTAACAGCTTTGTATGAAAGGGCAGGGCGCTGCTGTCAACCGTGAGAAGGTTGGGCCAAGTTCGTTCGATTATCGCGTGCGCCACGCCGCCGCCGATGCGGCGATCAGCATCAGCAATGCTGCGACCATTGCGCAGGTGGCAAAACCAAAGCTGGTGTAGAGCGGCCCGAAGCTGGTGGTGCCGACAAAGACCGCTAGGTAAGTCACCGCGCTGTTCAGGCCCATGATCGTGCCGCGCCGCGACGGATCGAGTGCAGACAGGCGCATCACCAGGACATTCAGGCCGAAATGATTGGCCAGTCCCCAGATGGCCACCATGGTCAAGGTCAGCCCGAAACTGCCGCTCGTCGCGGCCATCGCGACGTAGACCACCGCAACCAGAAGATAGGCAAACGGCATGACGCGCCGCGCACCCAGTCTGTCGATGACGCCGTCGAGCAGAGCAGCGGTGCCGAAGCCTATACCGTAGGCAAGCGCCGCCAGGCCATTGGCGCTCACCGGCTGTCCAAGCCCGACATGAAGATGGTCGCCGAGATAGCCATAGACGCCGTAGAAAGAAGTCATGAAGGCGGCGCACGCGACCAGCAGCGGCAGGATTCCGGGAATGCCGAGCGCTTCCAGCGGGGCGGGCGCCGGTCCGGCCTTCCTGGTGTCGCTGAGCGACGTCGCCGTCAGCCCCATCCATGCAAGGGCCGCAAGCACCGCGACCGCTGCGAAAACGGCGCGCCAATGCACAAGATCGGCAAGCACGGCCGAAAGCGAAACGCCGGCCACCATGCTGAGCGTCCATCCGGTCAGCACGACGCCGATCGTGCCGCTCTCCCTGCCCGGTGGGGCGATGGCCGCGGCGCTGGCATAGATCGCGGGCATGGCGATGCCGGCAGCGATGCCGGCGAGTAACTGTGCCGCGACCAGCATGATCACCGTGGGTGCGACGGCACTCGCAACCAGCGCCAGTGCCAGCAGCAACAAAGCCCCCTGCAGCATCCGGCGGGCGCCGAGCCGGTCGATGTAGCGGGCCAGGAACAGGGCGCTTGCGGAGGTGCCAAGGCCGAACGCTGCCGCCGCAATCATCACGGCCGGCACGCTGGTGCCGAACGACGAGGCGACAGCCGGTGCAATCGGACCCAGCACTAGCGAGTTCGAGCCGATGACGGCGATGCAGCCCGTCAGCAGATAGGCAAGCGCCGGGATCGGGGCTCGGGCAGTCAATGGCGCAACTTGATCAATGTTCGACATATCAGCATAATGGCCGTATTCTATTCAGCGGAGAACCAGGAATTTCGCCATGGATGAAGAAACAGATGGCATTCTGCAGAACAGGCCCGCGGCCCGCGATCTCGACGCGATAGACCGAAGAATATTAGGTGTCCTGGTCGATGACGCCACGATCAGCTACGCCGAACTCGGCGATCGCGTCGGCTTGTCGCCACCCGCAGCGCATGAGCGGGTCAAACGGCTCCGTCGCAGCGGCGCCATCCGCAACACAGTCGCCATAATCGATCCCCGGGCGGTGAAAAAGCCTTTGCTTGCCTTTGTCCATATCGACACCAGGGGCTGGGGAAAGACGCCGGAACTGATGGCGGTCTCCCAATATCCCGAAGTCGAGGAGATCCATACGGTCGCCGGTGATACCTGCATGCTGCTGAAGGTCCGCACGGAAGACACCAGAGCACTCGAAGGCCTTTTGGCGCGCCTGTACGAAACGCCGGGGGTCACCTCGACGCGCAGCTATGTGGTGTTATCGACCTATCTGGAGCGGCCGGTGCAGCCGGGCATTACCGAGACATGGCCGACACCGAAGCATATGGCCGAGCCTCTGTACTAGGGACGTGGGCTACGCCCGCTCGGGGAACATCGCCTTCAATCCCTCGCGCGATGCCTTGGCAACGCCGCGCTCGGTGATCAAGCCGGTGACCAGCCGCGCCGGCGTCACATCGAAGGCCGGGTTGGCCGCAGGCGTCGTCTCCGGCGAAATGCGCACCTGGGCAATCTCGCCGGCGGCGGTCTTGCCCCAGACCAGCGAGACCTCGTCGGCCGAGCGCTGCTCGATCGGGATCTCGGCCAGTCCGTCATGCACGGTCCAGTCGATGGTCGGCGACGGCAGTGCGACATAGAACGGCACATCATTGTCGGCGGCGGCGAGCGCCTTGAGATAGGTGCCGATCTTGTTGCAGACATCGCCGTCGGCCGTTGTGCGGTCGGTGCCGACGATGACCATGTCGATTGCGCCGCGCTGCATCAGATGGCCGCCGGCATTGTCGACGATCAGTGTGTGCGGCACGCCGTGCCCGGCCATCTCCCAGGCGGTGAGCTGTGCGCCCTGGTTACGCGGCCGCGTTTCATCGACATAGACATGGACCGGAATGCCGGCTTCTGTGGCCAGGTAGATCGGCGCCGTGGCGGTGCCGTAGTCGACCGTGGCCAGCCAGCCGGCATTGCAGTGGGTCAGGATGTTGACCGGTTCGCCCTTCTGCTTGCGCGCCGCGATCGCCTTGATGATGGCAAGACCGTTCTCGCCGATGGCGCGATTGAGACCGACATCTTCGTCGGCGATCTCACTGGCCCGCCGATAGGCAGCTTCGGCGCGCTGTTCCGATGGCACGGGGCGCAGGAAGCGCCGCATCTCGTCGAGCGCCCAGCGCAGATTGATCGCCGTCGGCCGCGTCTCGTGCAGGGTCTCCCACACGGCATCGAGCGCTGCATCCGACGGATCGTCAGCCATCTGCATGGCGACGCCGTAGGCAGCGGTGACGCCGATCAGCGGCGCGCCGCGTACCCACATGTCGCGGATGGCGGTGGCGATGCCGTCGACCGTGCCGATCGTCTCGATGCGGAAATCGTGCGGCAGCCAGCGCTGGTCGATGATATCGACCGAACGGCCGTCGTCGCTCAGCCAGATGGTGCGATAGTGGCGGTCGCCGACGTTCAAATGCTGCTCTCCTGTTCGATCAGCGCGGCCAGTTGGTTGACCTCGTCGATGCTGTGGATCTGGCGCCGGTTGACGGCGAGGTGACGGCCGAATTTCAGCGCCTTTGCCTCACAACTGGCGCGCAAATCCTCATCGGCAATGGTCTCGAAATCGGCATTGTGGGCGAGGCCGAGGATGCGCCTGTGCACCTCGATGCCGGCAAAGCCGAGCAGATCGGTCCACATCTGGTGCAGAACATGGTCGAGCGCCTGCTCGGCACCGAGCTTGTCGCCCTGATCCTCGAACAGGCTCTTTTGGTAGAGCATGCCGGAGCGCTCGGTGCGCCATAGATGCGAGAATTCGGCGCGGAACACTGACCATGTCTCGACCGTCACACCGAGCATATAGGCGCGCATGGCGTCGCGCTTTCCCTCCTCCTCGTGGCCGCGTTGCGAGAAGAACGACATCCAGAAATTAGCAAGCAGCATGCCGACGTCGAAAGCCATCGGGCCGTAGAAGGCGAACTCCGGATCGATCATCCGGGTTTCGCTGTCGGTGACCATGATCGAGCCGGAATGCAGATCGCCATGCAGCAGCGTTTCGGCATTGGCGGCGAAGATGTGCTTCAGCCGCTGCGCCTCGACCTTGAGGTCGCGGTCGGCGCGCAGATCGGCGACCAGGCCGTCGAGCTGCGGCGAGGTGTGCCGGTTCATCTTGGCGTCGAAATAGGGGTCGGAAAACACCAGGCTCTCGGTGATGTCGCAGAGCTCGACATTGTCGGCGAACAGCGCCAGATCGGCCTTGCGGTCCTTGGCGGCCATATGGAGGTCGGAGCCGCGAAACAGCGTCCGGGCCATGAACAGGCCGATATCCCGGGCAATGTTCGGCAGCTGGCGGCCGTCGATCAGGGCGCGGCGCAGGATGATGTGCGGCGGCGCAAGATATTCCATGATGATCAGCGCCTGGCCTTCATCGAAATAATGGATTGCCGGCACCGAGCCTGGCGCGCGCGCCTCTTGCCTGGTCAGCGCGTGATATTCGAAGAAGGAGCGCTTCAACGGCAGCGGCCAGCTGTCGCCGACCAGGCGAACATAGGGCAGGGCCTGCTTGACCACGGCTGCACCGCTGGCGCCCTCGACAATGAACACCAGGTTGAGATTGCCGTCGCCGACCTCGCGAACCTTCCAGGCGCCAGTGTCCTTGCCGATCTTCGCGCATAGCGCCTCGTTGCCGCCAAGGCGTGCAGCCAGGGTTTCGACCGATAGTGCTTCGAACGGCAATTTTTCAGTCATCGTCATCCTCCCGCTTATGCGCTCCGAACATAACGGAGGCGTGGCGGCTGGGCCAAGCTAGGAAGCGATCTGGCAATTGTCAATCGTGTTGACAATTGCCGATGCAGCCCATAGCGTCATGTCAGGGAGGAACGCATGGTCGGCAATGCCGTGTTCCGCGTAGAGGGACTGAGGAAATCCTTTGGCCATAACGAGGTGCTAGGCGGCGTCTCGGTCGAATTGCATGCCGGCGAAGTCACCGTGCTGATGGGCGCCAACGGCGCCGGCAAATCCACCCTCGTCAAGATCATCTCCGGTGTCTACGAACGCGGCGGCGGCACGATGGCGCTCGCCGACCAGGATTTCGCACCGAAAACCCCGGCCGAAGCGATCCGCGCCGGCGTCGTCACCGTGCACCAGAATATCAACGACGGTGTCGTCGCCGACCTCGACGTCGCCACCAACCTGACCCTCGACCGGCTGAGCGGCAGCGGCGCGCCGACCCTATTCAACCCAATGCGCGTGCGGCGGGAGGCCAAGGCGGTTGCCGACCGCATGGGGCTGGCCATCGATTTGAAGGCGCGGGTGAGCGATCTGTCGCTGGCCGATCGCCAGATGGTGGCGATTGCCCGCGCGCTGGCGCACAAGCCGAAAGTGCTGATCCTCGACGAGCCGACCTCATCGCTGTCCAGCGCCGAGGCCGACCGGCTGTTCGCGCTGATCGACAGGCTGCGCGAGCAGGGCGTGGCGATCCTCTACATCTCGCATCGTATGTCGGACATCAGGCGGCTGGCCGATCGCATCGTCTCGATGCGTGACGGGATCATCTCAGGCATTTTCGACAAGAAACCGCTCGACTATGAAGGCGCGGTCAACGCCATGCTCGGCCGCAAGATCCATCTCGACCAGATCGTCGTCAGGAATTCGGCCAAGGGAGTCCTGACGATCGAGGGTCTGCGCATTGCGCCGGGCGCCCGGCCGATCTCGCTGACGCTCGGCGACGGCGAGGTCGTTGCCATCACCGGCCTCGTCGGCGTCGGCAAGACGGCGCTTGCCGAGACTCTCTTTGGCGTGCGCCAGCCGCTCGCCGGTACAATGACGCTGAACGGCAGGCCTTATGCACCTGAAACAGCCGGCGAAGCGATCGCTGCCGGCGTGTTCCTGGTCGCCAAGGACCGCGGCGAGAATGGCATCGTCCAAGGCTTCAACATCCAGGAAAATATCAGCCTGCCGTTTCACAAGCGCATGTCGCGCTTCGGCATCCTGAGGCGCCGCCTCGAACGCACCACGGCACGCCGGCAGATCGAGGAACTGAGCATCGTCTGCCGTTCCGAGAAGGACGAGATGTCGGAGCTGTCCGGCGGCAACCAGCAGAAGGTGATGGTCGCCCGCTGGATGGCGCAGGAGGCAAGGCTGTTCATTCTGGATGAGCCGTTTCAGGGCGTCGATATCTCGGCCCGGCGCGACATTGCCGCCAAGCTCAGGGCCAGTGCAAACGGACGCGCCACGCTGCTGTTCGTCACAGAACTCGACGAGGCCCTGGAGACCGCCGATCGCATCCTGGTCATGTCGGAACAGACCATCGTCGGCGAACACCGCAATGCCGATGTCGATCTCGACCGCCTGCTGGCCGAGGTCGCCGGCGGGCCGCTGCACAGTGCGGCCTGAGCGCGGGCGATAGGAATTGGAATGGAGAGAGCATGGGTTCGGGTTGGGTAAAGACGGCAGCAGCGCGCGGGAGCGCCGAATGACATTGCGCGACCACGCCATCCGCTACGGGTTCATCGTGCTCTTGTTCGGGCTCGTCGCCTATTTCTCGATCGCCGCCGACGGTTTCGTTTCGCCGCAAAGTGCCGTCTTCATCTTCCAGTCGGTCGCCATCACCGGCGTGCTGGCGCTCGGCGTCACCGCCACGTTGGTTGTCGGCGGCTTCGATCTGTCGATCGGCTCGGTCGCTACATCAGCCATGATGGCGGCCGCCTACGTGATGGTGGTGCTGGAGCAGAACGCCCTTGTCGCGGTCGTCGTCTGCCTGCTCATCGGCGCCATTGTCGGCCTGATCAATGGCTGGCTGATCGTCTACATGCGTGTGCCCGATCTGCTGGCGACGCTCGGCATGATGTTCCTGCTCGTCGGCCTGCAGCGCATTCCGACAGAAGGCCGCTCGATCGCCACCGGCATGACCATGCCGGACGGTTCGGTCGCCAACGGCAAATTCTCCGATGCCTTCCTGGCGCTCGGCCGCCACCGCTTCGACTTCTTCATCCCGAACCTCATTCCGGTGTCGGTGGTGGTGCTGCTCGTGCTCGCCGTGCTGATCTGGTTCTTCCTCGAATACACCCGTTTCGGCCGCATGATGTATGCCGTCGGCAGCAATGAGCGCGCCGCCGAACTCGCCGGTGCGCCTGTCAAGGCATACAAGATCTGGGCCTACGTCATTTCAGGAGTTTTTGCCTCGATCGGCGGCATTTTGCTCGCTGCCCGGCTTGGACGCGGCGACATCGCCTCGGGTAATAATCTGCTGCTCGATGCGGTCGCCGCGGCACTGATCGGCTACGCGGTCCTAGGTGCCGCCAAGCCGAACGCCTTCGGCACTGCCATCGGTGCGCTGTTCGTCGGCATCTTGCTGCAAGGCCTGACGATGATGAACGCGCCTTACTATACGCAGGATTTCGTCAAGGGCGTGGTCCTGGTCGTCGCCCTTGTCTTCACCTTTGCGCTTTCAGGCAGAGGCAGGAGGTAGCTTTCGACCGGAACAGGATTTCGAGTTCAACAAGAGTGGAGGAAAACAAAGTGAGCATTACAAGAAGACTTCTGGGGAAGGTGGCGCTCGGATTGGCCGGCGCAACCATGCTGATGCAGGTCCCGGCTTTTGCCGCGGACAAGCCGGCGCCTTTCGACAAGCCCGGCGTCAAGATCGCGCTGGTGCGTTATCTCTCGACCGGCGACTTCTTCCAGGCCTATCTCTCGGGCGTCGAGGCACAGTCGAAGGCGCTCGGCATCGACTTGCGTGTCCTCGACAGCCGCCAGGATGCCGCCCTTCAGTCCGACATGGTCGATCAGGCCATCGCGCTTGGCGTGCAGGGCATCATCATCCAGCACGGCCTGACGGAATCGATGAAGGACGCCGCCCAGCGCGCGGTCGACGCCGGCATCAAGGTGGTGGCGTTCGACGTCAATGTCGAAAATCCCAAGATCCCGCAGATCGAACAGTCCGACCGCGACTTGGCGCGCCTCGCGCTCGAGCAGGCTGTCAAGGACAATGGCGAGAGTTGGAATGCCGGCTATGTCTATGTCGCCGGCATCGCGCCGCTCGATCGTCGCAACGAGACTTGGGTCGACGTCAAGAAGAAGTATGCCGGCATCAAGGAAGTCGCGATGTTCGGCACGCTCGACAATCCGATTGCCAACTCCGTCGCCAACCAGGCGCGTTCGGTGCTGACGGCGCATCCCGACATCAAGGTGATGTTCGCTCCCTATGACGAATTCGCCAAGGGCGTGAAGATCGCTGTCGACGAAGCGGGCTTGAACAAGGGCATCAAGATCTATTCGGCCGATATCTCGACGTCCGATATCGCTGCGATGCGTGAGCCCGACAGCGCCTGGGCCGCGACCGCCGCGACCAATCCGGCTGTCGTCGGCCAGGTCTCGGTGCGTGCGCTGGCGCAGTTGCTGGCCGGTGAAGATCCCGGCCACAACGTCGTCGTGCCGCCGACGCTGATCACCCAAAAGGACCTCATCGACAAGGACATCAAGAACATGGAGGACCTGTCGGCCAAGCTGCCGCAGTTCGCCCATGCCGATGTCGCGATGCCGGCCTGGATGCCGAACCCGAACGCCAAGTAGGTTTCGCTATCGAAGGCCGCCTGCAGCCGCTTGCTGCAGGCGGCCTTTTTGCTGAATATCTGCAGCCGGCGCCAGGCTCCGGCCCAAGGTACGGTGCTTATATGGAAGTCCAGGCGGCAATCGAGGAAGACCTGTCCGGCGCCGTCGCCGGAACCTTGTTTCGATGCCCGCAGGCCACCACCGGTGTCGTGGTGTTGGGTGGGTCGAGTGGCCGCATCGATGTCGGGCGCGCACGGCTCTTTGCAAACCAGGGTTCGTCGGCCCTTGCCCTGCGATGGTTTGGCGGTGAGGGACAGCCTCCTGGAATATGCGAAATTCCCCTCGAAACCTTCTTTGCGGCGACCGACTATCTCATTGGAACGGGATGCCACCGCATCGTCTATGTCGGCACATCCAAGGGTGCCGAGGCCGCATTGTGCGCAGCGGTCCATGATCAGCGTGTCAACGCTGTGGTCGCGATCAGCCCGTCATCGGTGGTTTGGGGAAATATCGGCGCGGGCCGGGATGGCTTCAGCTGGCCTGAACGATCCTCATGGTCGCTCGACGGTATTCCCCTGCCATTCGTGCCGACAGATCCGGATTGGGCACCCAAGCAGGTGGATGGTCTGGTGTCTTACAGCGGGTTATTCGAACGCAGCATGAAAACCTTCAAGCGGGAGGCGAATGCCGCGACCATTCCCGTGGAAAAGATATCGGCCGAGATTGTGCTTGTCGCGGGTGGCGACGATGCGCTGTGGCCCTCCCTATGGTTCGCGGAAGAGATTGTCCGGCGGCGCGGCAAAGCCGGCAAGGTCACCCACCTCGTTTCATTGCCGGATGCGGGGCACCGTATTCTCTTGCCGGGGGAAACCACGCCGCGCTCGGTGTCGCATGAGCATGGCGGCAGTGACGAGGCTGATTCGAGGCTGGGAACCAGGGCCTGGAAACACATTCTAGAGTTGCTGTAGCAGGGGTTTCGCGGCGGCCGAAGGATGCTGGTCGTTCCAGAAGTCGAGCACAGTCGAGATTATTGCCTCCGGCGCGTCTTCCTGAACGAGATGTTTGGCATTTGGAACTGTGATGAACGGCGCACCGGGGATGCGGCGCGCCAGTTCTCGCCCGTCGTCGAGCGGAATCCACTCGTCGTCTTCACCCCACAGGATCGTCACAGGGCAACGTATCTCGTCGTACCGCCACTCGACCTCTCGACTGTACTTGTCGTCCATCTGTGCGATCTGACGCCAAAAAGCCTTCTGTCCCTCGTCTCCAAGCCATGGCTGCAGATAGAGCTGCATTTCGTCCGCGCGCAACGCGTTCGCGACAGAGCCGCCGATATAGGCGCGAAGCATGGCTTCATGGATATAGGCCGGCAGACCGGCAAACGCTTTCTCGTGTTCTTTTGCCGCTTGAACCAAGGGCGATCCCTGAGGGCTGATCGCGACCGGATCAATCAGCACCAGAGAGCGATAATCGAGCCCGTTGAGCAGGTGGCCGCGCAACGCGACGGAGCCGCCGAAGTCATGCGCCACGATGTCGGGCCACTCCAGCTCCCAGTGAGCGTAGAGCGCCGCGAACAACTCGTTTTGAAAGCCGCGCGACACGTCCGCGTCGGGCTTGGCGGATTGCCCGTAGCCGAGCATGTCGAAATAGTAGATCCGGCGCCGTTGCCCGAGCCAAGCTGCAATCCGCCGCCATTCCACCGACGAGAACGGGGGTACCATGAAGCAAGACCGCCGGCGGCCCGTCGCCGATCGTTCCCCATGCGATCGGGTGACCCGAAAAAATAAAGCGTTCGGGCAGGGACCAGTCATCGGTTGGCATGAGGGAACTCCCGGCAACAATTTAGCTGCTTGACCTTGCTCGATCTCAATGGCCGGTCGGGTCGAAAGTTCCCAACCGCCCCTTCTCGAGCAAGCTTCGGAGTTGCACCGCACCTTTCGTCTGGACGGATCTCTACGTCAGCGCAACGCTGCCGCGATATTACCGCCGTCGACGGTCGTCACATCGGCGGTGGTGCGGTCGGCCAGCGCGTGATGCAGGAAGGCCTGCGCCACGTCCTGCGCCGTCACTTCCTGGCCGAGCAGATTGCCGGACATGTAGTCCTTCTCCGACACGCCGCGCGCGCCTGAGCGGCTGGCGATCATGGCGTCGGTCAGAAGCCCCGAGCGGATGCGGTCGGCGTTGACGGCGTTGGAGCGGATGCCATGCGCGCCATAGTCAAGCGCGTATTGCCTGGACAGGAACAGTGTCGCCGCCTTCGGCACGCCATAGGCGCCGAACTTCGGGCCGGGGTTCACCGCCTGTTTGGAGGTGTTGAACAAAAGCACGCCGCCTGTGCCCTGCTCGAGCATGATGCGCACGGCATTCTGCGCCACCGATTGGTGGGCGAAGAAATTGAGCTCGAAACTCTTGCGCAGGAGTGCGTCGTCGAGCTCGCCGATGCGGCCTTCCCAGGCGGCGCCGGCATTGGAAACCAGGATGTCGACACCGCCGAACACGGCGACCGCCCTGTCGAAGGCGGCACGCACCTGCGCCGGGTCGGTGATGTCGGCGGCGACGCCGATCGAATTGTTGCCGGCTTTCTTCGCCGCATCGGCAGCCTTTTCGGCGTCGAGATCGACGACGACGGCATGGGCGCCATTGTCGGCGAACAATTTGGCTGTCGCTGCACCGATCGCGCCGGCGCCGCCGGTGATCAGCACCACCTGGCCAGTCAGTGGCTTCGGCTTGTTGGAGGCGAGCTTGGCCTGTTCCAGCGACCAGTATTCCAGCGGGAACAGATCGGCCTTGGAGAGCGGGTGGAAACGGCCGACCGCCTCGGCGCCGCGCACCGCCTCGATCCACATCTCGCCGACGTCCGAGGCGATCTTCGCGTCCTTCAGCGTGCGGCCATGGCCGAACATGCCGAGGCCCGGCACCAGCGTCAGCCGCGGCATCTGGTCGAGCATGGTGCGCTTGACGTCGTCGAGCGCATCATTGGTTTCGAAATAGGCGCGATAATCCTTGGCGAACGCGTCGACATGGCTCTTGATCACCGCCTTGTAGTCGCCGGCCTTGTCAGCATCGGGCGCCGGCAGCGCCATTGGGCCGGTCTTGATGCGGATCGACAGATCCGGTGTCGACACGCCGCGTCCGGCATAGTCGGCGATCTCGGCCGAATTGATGAAATCGACAATTGCCGGCGAAGTGCGGAAATCGCTGACCATGCGGTCGAAGCGGCCTTCGCCGCGCGCCACCGCCACCGCACCACGCAGCATCGGCGCGATGGACGCCGGTGTCGCGAGGCTTGCCGGCAAGGCCGCCTTTGCCGCCTTCGGCTTGCCGCTTGCGGCAATGAAGTCCTCGGCGACATTCACATAGTGGATCATCCGGTCGTAGGCCTGTTTGGCGTCGTCGCCGAAGGTGAAAATGCCGTGCTTGTCCAGGATTAGGCCTTCGACATCAGGGTCGGCGTCGAAGATGTCGGCCGCCGCCTTGGCGAGGTCGAAGCCGGGCATGATGTAAGGCACATAGCCCATCTTGGCGCCGAAAACCGTCTTCACCAGAGGTTTGGAGTCCTCCTGGTCGACGATGGCGAGGATGGCGGTCGAGTGCGTGTGGTCGACGAATTTGTGCGGCAGGAAGGCATGCAGCAGCGTCTCGACCGACGGGTTGGGCGAGGACGGATCGATGAGGTTGACGCGTTGCAGGGCAACCATGTCCTCGTCGGCCAGCCTGTTCAGCGCGCGCGCCTTGAGCAACGGCTTGAGCTTGACCGCCGGCAGGCCCTGCGGCTCGATGACGCCCATATCCCAGCCGCTGCCCTTGACGCACAGCACGTCCCACTGGTCGCCGACGAGGTCGGTTGCCGTCGTCTTGCAAGAGGTGTTGCCGCCGCCATGCAGGACCAGCCGTGGTTCGCCGCCGAGCAGCCGGGTCGTGTAGACGCGCAGCGCCAGGTCGCGGCCGACACCCTTTTTCGCGTAGTCTGCGACGAGATTTTCGGCTGCTTCGTCATTCCACAAATTCTTCATGTTCGCTTCGTCCGGTTGCTGTCTTTGTTGGTGAAACAGGATTGCCGCGACGCTTTGATGACAATGCGCCGGCAGCGGAGAGGAGGATTTCTAGGAGGCCTTTTCTATGGTGGCAGCCGCATGGTCCAGGAGCCGCTGCGCCATGTGCGCGCCGACCACCAGATGCGTGCAAAGGCCGCCGGCGATCGCCGCGAGCAGCGGTTCGAACTTGCTGTCCTCCTGCACCACCACCAACCGCCTGGTGATGGCGCGCAGCGAGGCAAGTTCGGCGGAGATCACCCGGCGGTTATAACCGCAGCCGAGCACCTTGCCTTCGGCGTCTATGATCTGCCCGGCAATCACGCCGGCAGCGCCTTGGCTACGCAAATCCGCCATTTCGTTTGGCGTCAGCGCGCCGCATTTGACCAGATGGCTGTCGGCGTCGACCGCGCCGACCGAGTATAACGCCAGGTCGCATTCGCTGACACCCGACAATTGTTCCCGGATCACCGGCTCGGCACGCAGCGCCCGCGCGAGTTCTTCCGTCGACAGCACCAGCGGCGCGTAGAAATTGAGCCCCTTGGCGTTGAGCCGCCGCGCGATTTCCATGGTGCATTGGTCGGGGCGATAGGAATAGGGCGCGCCGAGATTGCCGCAGAGCTGCACCACCGTGACATCCTGTAGATCGGCATAGGACATCACGTCGGCGATCATATAGACGGTGCGGCCCCAGGCGACGCCGATGCGGTCGCCCTTCTTGACCAGTTCGAGAAAGACGCTCGCCGCCAGCACGGCGATTTCCGTCGATGGGTCGGCAATATGATCATTCTCCGGCGCGATCCAGACGGCGTCGAGGCTCAACGCATCCTCGAGCTTGCGCGCCAGCACGTCGTCGGTGAAAAGCTGGGTCGAGGTCGAGATGTTGACGATGCCGGTCTCGCGCGCCTTGCGCAGATACATGGCGACCGAGGCACGGGAAATGTTAAGCTGGCTCGCCACCTGGTCCTGCCGCAGGCCATGGGCATAGTAGAGCCAGGCGGCCTTGTGGATGAGTTGTTCTGCCGGTCGGATCGCCATGCCGTCTCCTCGGCTGACATTATTCACGGCTCTCGACAAAAGTCAAACTGGGCAGAGGTATGCGATACTCCCGCTTACGCCGAATCTGGTTCATCATTGTGCCAAATGCGCTCTCTCGTGGCATCGTTTGTGGTGACGCGGCCCGAGCCTGTGATTAGAACGTCTGAAAGAAACCGCGGGGGGAGCATGGGATGGGCAGTCCTTACGAACAGGATCTCGACAAGAACGCGGCCAACCATCAACCGCTGACACCGCTCACCTATCTTGAGCGCGCGGCCAAGACCTATCCCGACCATGTCGCCATCATTCACGGCCGCCAGCGCATCGACTATCGCACTTTCTGGCATCGGTCGCTGAAGCTTGCCTCCGCGCTCGACAGGCGCGGCATCGGCAAGGGCGACACCGTCACCGTCATGCTGTCCAACACGCCGCCGATGCTGGAGGCGCATTTCGGCGTGCCGATGACCAAGGCGGTGCTGCATTCGCTCAACACCCGCCTCGATGCCGCGGTCATCGCCTTCCAACTCGATCATGCCGAGACCAAGGTGCTGATCGTGGACCGCGAATTCTCCGGCGTTGTCAGGCAGGCCCTGGAACTGACCGAGGTCAAGCCGCTGGTCATCGACTATGACGATCCCGAATACGCCGACGACGCGCCGTATCCGAAGGGCGAGCGGGTTGGCACGCTGGACTATGAGGCATTTATCGCAGGCGGTGATGAGGATTTCGCCTGGTCGATGCCCGACGACGAGTGGGACGCCATCTCGCTCAATTACACTTCCGGAACGACAGGCAATCCGAAGGGCGTCGTCTACCACCATCGCGGTGCCGCGCTGATGGCCTACACCAACACCATTCATGCGGGCATGGCCAAGCACGCCGTCTATCTCTGGACGCTGCCGATGTTCCACTGCAATGGCTGGTGCTTTCCCTGGACGCTCGCCGTCCAGGCCGGCACCCATGTCTGCCTGCGCTGGGTGCGGCCGAAGCCGGTCTACGATGCGATCGCCGATCACGGCGTCACCCATCTGTGCGGTGCGCCGGTGGTGATGTCGGTGCTGATCAATGCCAGGGACGAGGACAAGCGCGAATTCCCGCAGACTGTCACCTTCAACACCGCCGCAGCTCCGCCACCGGAAGCCGTGCTGTCCGGCATGGCCGATGCCGGCTTTGCCGTCACCCACCTCTACGGCCTGACCGAGACTTATGGCCCGGCGGTCGTCAACGAATGGCATGGCGCCTGGGACGATCTCGAAAAGGGCGAGCGCAGCGCCAGGAAGGCGCGGCAGGGCGTGCGCTATGCGGCGCTCGAAGGCCTGACCGTCATGGATCCCGAGACGATGCGGACGACACCGGCCGATGGTGAGACCATCGGCGAGGTCATGTTCCGCGGCAACATCGTCATGAAGGGCTACCTGAAAAACCGCAAGGCGAGCGACGAAGCCTTCGCTGGGGGCTGGTTCCATTCCGGCGATCTTGGCGTCATGCACCCCGATGGCTACATCCAGTTGAAGGACCGCTCCAAGGACATCATCATCTCCGGTGGCGAGAACATTTCCTCTATCGAGGTCGAGGACGCGCTCTACAAGCACCCGTCGGTTGCCTCTTGCGGCGTCGTCGCCAGGCCCGACGACAAATGGGGCGAGGTGCCTGTTGCCTATGTCGAGCTGAAGCCCGGCAAGGCCGCGGCCGAAGCCGAGATCATCGATCACTGCCGCGCGCTGCTTGCCCGGTTCAAGGTGCCGAAGGCGGTCATCTTCGCCGAAATCCCGAAGACCTCGACCGGCAAGATCCAGAAATTCCGGCTGCGCGAGATGGCGAGGGGGACTTAAGCCTCGTCGCTGCTCTCCTCCAGTTACGACCTTTGCGATTAGGCAAATCCTCCGCGACTTTCGTCGGTTCCCTGTCACCATCTGTCACCATTCGTACGTGTACACCGAATCCGCATTGACAGGTCGCTCTTTTCAATTTACGAGTGACGAAAATCGAAATTCATCACTCGTAAATCGATAGAGGATCATGTCCGAAGCCGCCACCATAGTCGCCGAAGCCGCCCGACAGGAAAATGTAACGCGCATTCTCGATTGCGCCGAGCGCCTGTTCCGGCACTATGGCTACGGCAAGACCAATGTCGCCGACATCGCGCGTGAGCTCGGCATGTCGCCCGCCAACATCTACCGTTTCTTCGCCTCCAAGGTCGAAATCCACCAGGCCGTCTGCGGCCGTATGCTCGGCGCCAGCTACAAGATGGCCTACGAGATTTCGCGCCTGCCGATCAGCGCCGAGGAGCGGCTTCGGCGTTACGTGCATGCGCAATACAAGATGACGATGGAGGTCATGCTCGACGACCAGAAGGTCCACGAGATGGTCATCGTCGCCCTCGAACGGGACTGGGGTGTGATCGACAAGCATGTCGACAGCATCCACGACCTGTTTGCGGAGGTGATCCGCGACGGCATCGAGGCCGGTGAGTTCAGACAACAGGACCCGGTGACCGCGTCGCGCTGCTTCGGTGCCGCAACCGTCATCCTGTGCCATCCGCAAATGGTGGCGCAGTGCCTTGCCAAGACCAACCGGGCGATGCCCGACGATCTGATCGACTATGCGATCAGAGCTCTGAAGTAATAGCCCCCGCCAGCCGGTTGTCGACCATTCATCTCCAGTCGGAGTACCAAGATGTCTTTGTCCAATTCCATCCTTCGCAAGCTGCCAGTTGCCGGCCTGATCGTCGCCACTCTCGGGCTTGCCGGCTGCAGCCAGGAAAAAGCCGAAGTCAAGGATATCATCCGTCCCGTCAAGGTTGTCGAGATCGCGAAGGTGCACGACACCCGCACGCTCTCCTATTCCGGCTCGGTGCGAGCCCGCACCGAGAGCGCTCTGGCGTTCCGCGTCAATGGCAAGATCACCGAGCGCCTCGTCGATATCGGCCAGCATGTGGCTGCGGGCGATGTGCTCGCCCGCATCGATCCCATTGACTACGACCTCTCGGTCAAGAGCGCGCAGGCAGCGCTCGATGCCGCCGAGCGGCAGGTCGAGACCGTGGAGCTTGCCCGCAAGCGAGCCGAGCAGCTTTTTGCCAAGAATTTTGCCCCGAAATCACAACTCGAACAGGCGACCTTGACCTATGACCAAGCGGTCGCCACCCGTGATTCCGCCCTTTCGACACTTGCTCAGGCGAAGAACCAGGTCGGCTATACCGATCTCAAGGCCGACAGGGATGGCATCGTCACCACGGTCAGTGCCGACGTCGGCCAGGTCGTCGGTTCCGGCACGCCGGTTGTCACTGTCGCCGTCGACGGCGAGAAGGAAGTGCTGATCGCCGTCCCCGAAATGGAAATCGCCGAATTCAAGCCGGGCAAGGCAGTCAAGGCAGGCTTCTGGTCAGACGATGCGCTGGCGCTCGATGGCAAGGTCCGCGAAGTCGCCGGTAGCGCCGATCCGCAGTCACGCACCTTTGCCGTCCGCGTCAGCCTGCCAAACGATCCGCGTGTGCTGCTCGGCATGACCGCCAGCATCGAAGCCTCGGCGGCCAATGAGCGGCAGCTGGTCTCGATCCCGCTGAGCGCATTGGCCGAGCAAGGCACCCAATCGATCGTCTGGACCGTCGATCGTGGCGCCGACACCGTTCATGCCCGTCCGATCAAGGTTGCCGAGTTCGCCGCCGATGGCGTGCGTGTTGCAGAGGGTTTGAAACCCGGCGATGTCGTGGTCGCCGCCGGCACGCAATTCATGACCGAAAACCTGAAGGTGAAGCTCGCTGGTGATGCGGCGCTGCAATCGGCATCCGCGGCAGACGGCGACGCCAAGCAGGTGCGCTGACGACAGACAACCGGCTGCGCGTTCCCGCAGTCGTTGGTTTCCGGGCGGCAGGCGCCCGACCGAGACGCTCGATTGATGTAACCCCCACATCGATCTCGCGTCCCACCGCGATGAGTGCTTCTCCGCTCGGAGAGCCTTGCCGCCCGGAAGCCACTATGAAACCTCGATTTTGATGCGCTAGATAGATGGACCAGCGTCGATGACCAATTCCACGGAAGAGAAGCGGCCCTTCAACCTGTCGCGCTGGGCAATCGGCCATCCCGCCATTGCGCGGTTCCTGTTCGGCCTGATCATCATTTCCGGCGCGCTCGGCCTGATGCGTATGGGCCAGAAGGAAGATCCCGATTTCACCTTCCGGATCATGGTCGTCCAGGCGATCTGGCCGGGCTCCTCGATCAAGGAGATGGAAGACCAGGTCGTCAACAAGATCGAACGCAAGCTGCAGGAAACGCCGCATCTCGATTTCGTGCGCTCCTTCACCCGCGCTGGCAGCGCCATCATCACCGTGCAGATCAAGGGCGACACCAACACCGCCGAGGTGACCGACGCCTTCTACCAGGTGCGCAAGAAGGTGGGCGATATCCAGGGCGACCTGCCGCAGGGCCTGCTCGGCCCGTATTTCAACGACGAGTTCGGCGACACCTTCATCACCTTGCATTCGATCAGCGGCGACGGCTTCAGCTATCCCGAACTGAAGAAGTTCGCCATCCAGGCGCGCGACATGCTTTTGACGACGCCCGGCGTCGAGAAGGCCGTCATCATCGGCGACCAGCCGGAAAAGCTCTATATCGACGTCTCGTCCAAGGCCCTGGCCGAACGCGGCCTGACGCTGACCGATCTGCAGAATGCGATCAAGGGACAGAACAATGTCGACCCGGCCGGCTCCGTCGATACCGGCACCAACTCGGTACGCATCTCCGTCGAGGGCGATGTCGGCAAGGTCGAGGATATCCGGAACCTGCGCCTGCGCGCCGGCGGCCAGGTCACAAGGCTGGGCGACATCGCGACGGTGACCTCGGGGCTGGAAGATCCGTTCCAGCGCAAATACCGCTTCAACGGTCACGACAGCGTGCAGTTGGGCGTCGTCATGGCCAAGGGCTTCAAGGTTACCGACGTCGGCAAGGATGTCGAGGCCACCTACAAGCGCTTCGAAGAGGCGCTGCCCTACGGCGTTGCGGTCGACCAGATCTCCGACCAGCCGGGCGTCGTCACCGATGCGGTGGCCGAGTTCATGCATGCGCTCGGCGAAGCGTTGCTGATCGTGCTCGTCGTCTCGTTCCTGTCGATAGGCTGGCGTTCTGGCCTGGTCATCGCCATCGCCATCCCGCTGGTGCTGGCTGCGACCTTCGCCATCATGTACGAACTCGGCATCGACCTGCAGCGCATCTCGCTCGGCGCGCTGATCATCGCGCTCGGTCTTCTGGTCGACGACGCGATGATCGTCGTCGAGATGATGGAGCGCAAGCTGGAGGAGGGGATGGTCAAGGTCGAGGCGGCGAGTTTCGCCTATTCCTCGACCGCCTTCCCGATGCTGACCGGCACGCTGATCACCACAGCCGGCTTCATTCCGGTCGGCTTCGCGGCCTCGACCGCCGGCGAATATGTCCGCACCCTGTTCTATGTCGTCGGCATCGCGCTGATCGTCTCCTGGTTCGTCGCGGTCTATTTCACGCCATGGCTCGGCAATATGATCCTCAAGCAGCGCAAGCATGCCGGCAGCCATCACGATGTCTTCGACACGCGTTTCTATCGCCGGCTTCGTGCTACCGTCAGCTGGGCCGTGCGCCATCGCATCATCGTCCTGGTGATGACGCTGGTCACCTTCGGCACCAGCCTGTGGGCTTTCCAGTTCATTCCGCAGAACTTCTTCCCGCAATCGTCGCGGCCGGAAATCCTCGTCGACCTTTGGCTGCCGGAAGGCACCAGCATCAAGGAAGTCGAGGCGCAGGCCAAGGCGCTCGAAACCAAGATGATGGACGACAAGGACAAGCGTTTCATCGCCACCTATATCGGCGAAGGCGCGCCGCGCTTCTTCCTGCCGCTCGACCAGCAGCTGAGCAACCCCAACTTCGCCCAGCTGCTCGTCATGGCCAATGACGAACCGGCCCGCGAACGGCTGATCGTCAAGTTGCGCACCGTTCTGGCTGAAGACTTCCCATCCATCCGTGCCAAGGTCGATCGTCTGTTCCTCGGCCCGCCGACCGGCTGGCCGGTGCAGATGCGCGTCATGGGGCCGGATCGCCAGGAGGTGCGCCGCATCGCCGACCAGGTGAAGGCGAAGTTCCGTGAGGATCCGCTGCTTGGCGCCGTGCATGATGACTGGCTGGAGCCGGTTCCGGCGATGAAGCTGGTCATCGACCAGGATCGTGCCCGCGCACTCGGCGTCACCTCGCAGCGCATCCGCCAGATGCTGCAGGCGGCAATGTCCGGCGCGCCGCTCGACGACTTCCGCGACGGCGAGGAGACGGTGTCCATCGTCGCCCGCGAGCCGGATGCCAGCCGCAGCCTGCTGTCCTCGGTCGACTCGGTCTATATCCCGACCGACTTCGGTGGCTTCGTACCGCTGTCGCAGGTTGCCAAGGTGGTGCCGGTGCTGGAGCAAGGCATCGAGTGGCGCCGCGACCGTCTGCCGACCATCAGTGTGCGGGCAACGCTGCCCGACGGCGTGCAGTCCAATGACGTCGTCACCAAACTGTACAAGGATATGCAGGGCCTGCGTGACGGATTGGCGCCCGGCTACAAGGTCGAGATCCAGGGCGGTGCGGAGGATTCGGCGGAAAGCCAGGCTTCGATCGCCGCCAAGGCGCCGATCATGCTGGCCGTCATCGTCGTGCTTTTGATGATCCAGCTGCAGAACTTCGGCAAGGCGATGCTGGTGCTGGCGACCGGTCCGCTTGGCATTATCGGTGCTGCCGCGGCACTCTTGATCAGCGGCGCGCCGTTCGGCTTTGTCGCCATTCTCGGCGTCATCGCGCTGCTCGGCATCATCATGCGCAACTCGATCATCCTGGTCGACCAGATCGACCAGGACATCGCCGCGGGCATGGACCGCTACGAGGCGATCATCGGTTCGGCCGTGCGCCGTTTCCGGCCGATCACGCTGACGGCGCTGACGGCGGTGCTGGCGCTGATCCCGATCTCGCGCGGCGTCTTCTGGGGTCCGCTCGCCTACGCCATGATGGGCGGCATCCTCGTTGCCACGGTGCTGACCATCCTGGTCCTGCCTGCCGGCTACGCCCTGTTCTTCGGCCGGGAGCCGAAGAAGCGCGGGGCGGAGGGGCGGACCGACGATCTGGAACTGAGCCAGGAAGCCGAAAAGCCGCAACTGGCGCTGGCCGCCGAATAGACCGATCCTTTTCACTTTTACGAGGTCAGATGACGAAGAACCAGTTGGCGAGCAGCATCACCACCACGCCGGCTACCAGGGTCAGGTAGGGCAGTATGCCCGCCTTTTTGACCGAGAGGTCGGCCCCCGTCATGCCGAGATCGGCCAGCATGTGGTCGGGGAACTTGCCCTTGTCCTGGATGTAATGGCGGAAGCAGAACACCGGGATAATCAGGGCTGCCGTGATCAGGCCGGCCCACAGCGCCATCGGGTTCCAAACTTTGGCTCCCGCGCCCATGAAGATCATGTTGACATAGGCGAAGATCGCGCCGACGCCGAGCAACCAGCTCGGTGCTTTCCAAGGCCGGGCGATATGGCCGTTGTCGATGCGGTGGATCCAGCCGGCATTGAGGTTGAGGAAGTTGAAGATGATATAGCCGCAGTTCGACACGGCGAGGATGAAGAAGAAGCTCGTCGCGTCGGCAGAGGCGATGGCCAGCACGATCAGGTTGAAGACGAGATCGGTCCACATTGCCCGCGTCGGCGCGCCATGTTCGTTGACATGGCTGAGATAGCGCGGCAGCCAGCCATCGACCGAGCCCTGGTAGAGCGTGCGTGAAGAGCCGGCCATGGCCGTCATGATGCACAGAACCAGAGCCAGGATCATCAGCATCACCAAAAGGCTGTGGATCAGTGCGCCGCCGCCGACCATGCCGGCCAGCGCGTCGGCGACACCGGAGCCGTCGACGATCGGTGTCGCCAGCATGCCGTTGAGGCCAAGCACGCCCTGGAAGGTGAACGGCACCAGGATGAACAGCAGCATGCACAAAAGGCCGGAATAGAAGATGGCCTTGAACGTGTCGGTGCCCGGGTTCTTGAACTCCGAGGTGTAGCAGACGGCGGTCTCGAAGCCGTAGGTCGACCAGGCGGCGATGAACATGCCGCCAAGCACCAGCGTCCAGCCGGCAATGTTCCAGGCACCGGGCTCGGGCGCATAGGCGGCCGCCAGCGGCACCAGCGGCGAAAAATTCGCCCAGTTGATCTGGCCGGTGACGATCGGAACGACGCCGACGATCAGCATCGGGATGATGACCAGCAGGCCGATATATTTCTGCACATTGGCAGTGCCGAGGATGCCGCGATGCTGGATGGCGAAGATAATCAGCATCAGCACCGCGCCGATGAAGAAGGTCGCGTTGAGGGTGAACGAGACCGGCCCCAGCGTGTGGCTGTAGAGCGTCCAGTTGCGGATCACCGGCGTTGCCGCGGTGGTCACCGCCGTGATGGCGTCGGCGGCACTCGTCCCGGCATGCGCCGCGATATAGGCGACGACTTCGGGCGAGGCATCGGTGAACAGCGGCACCGGCGCCAACGCGTTGAGGATATAGGCGGCGGCGATCGAGCAGCCGAGCGACAGCACCGGCGACCAGGCGAACCAGTTGCACCACACCGACAGCGGCGCGATGAACTTGGAATAGCGCAGCCATGCGGTGGCGCCGTAGATCGACGCGCCGCCCGACTTGTTCGGAAACAGTCCGGCGATTTCGGCATAGGTGAAGGATTGCAGGAAGCCCATGATCATGGAGAAGATCCAGATCGCGAAGGCCAGCGTGCCGGTCGTGCCGGCAATGCCGCCGATCGAGAACAGGACGAGGGCAGGCACACCGCTCGCCACCCAGAAGGCGCCGCGCCAGTCGATATTTCGGTGCAACTTGCCTTCGGCAAGCGGCTCCAGGACAGTCGTTATCGTGCTCATATGTCTTTGTTCCCCATTTTGATGTTCCCCGTTCGTGACCGCCGCGGCTTCGCTAGGCTCACCATCGACGCATGCATTGATGGACTGCCGGTGTTTCCACTCAGTCGTATTTTTTTCTTAGGAGTGAAGATTGATCCGGCGCGCTTTCACGTCAAGCGAATTGTCGCGCCGTGCACATCACGCTTGCGAAACATGTCAGCTTCACACTGGCGGGCAGGATTGTTCGGAAAAGGACCAGGGGTCTGGAAACGAAAAACCCGCCGCAGGCGGGTCGCGGCGCAAATCAGCACCATGGACGAATATGTAGCATAGCTGCCCTCAGCAGGTCAAGAAAAAATTCCTATCGGGCTGCCAGCACGGCCTCACTGTCTTGGGAGGAAGGCCGTCAGGAGCGTGGTTTGGTCTTTTGCGGATCGTAGTGGGCGAAGGCGACGACGCGCGCCGGCAGCCGTTTGGCATGGCCGTCGAGCTTGCCGATCTCGACCTCGGTACCGACAGCCGAATGGGTGACGTCGAGCCTGGCCAGCGCGATGGTCTTGTTCAGCACCGGAGAACGCATGCCCGACGTGACCACGCCGATCTGGGCGCGGCCGACATGCACGCAGTCGCCATGGCCGACGTCGACATTGGCCTCGATGTCGAGGCCGACCAGCTTCGTCTGCGGGTGCTCCTTGCGGCGGATCAGCGCCTCGCGGCCGATGAAATCGTCGGTCTTGCTCTTCAGCGGCACGGTGAAGCCGATGCCGGCCTCGAACGGATCGGTCTGGTCGGAGAATTCGTAGCCGGCGAAGATCAGCCCGGCCTCGATGCGCACCATGTCCAGCGCCTGCAGCCCCATCGGCTTCAGCCCATGCGGCTGGCCGGCTTCCCAGATGGCGTCGAACACCTTTTCGGCGTCGCGCGGATGGCACCAGATCTCGTAGCCGAGTTCGCCGGTATAGCCGGTGCGCGAGACGACGACCGGAATGCCGTTGCCGCCACCAATGCGGGCGACGGCGAAGCGGAACCATTCGAGCTCGTCGATCGACGGCTGCAATGGCGAAGTCCAGATCACTTCTCGCAGAATGTCGCGGCTCTTCGGACCCTGGACGGCGACGTTGTGCATCTGGTCGGTTGACGAGCGCACCAGCACGTTGAGGCCGAGCTTCGTCGCCGTCTCGCGCAGCCATTCGCCGGATAGATCGTCACCGCCGACCCAGCGGAAATTGTCCTTGCCGAGCCGCAGCAGGGTGCCGTCATCGATCATGCCGCCATGCTCGTAGCACATGGCCGAATAGACCACCTGGCCGACGCCGAGTTTCTTGACGTCGCGGGTCAGCGTGTATTGCAGCAGCGCCTCGGAATCGGGGCCGGTAACCTCGAACTTGCGCAGCGGCGACAGGTCCATGATCACCGCGTCCTGGCGGCAGGCCCAGTATTCCGCGATCGGCCCGTCCTTGGCGAAGGAATTGGCGAGCCAATAGCCCCTGTACTCGCCGAAGTTGCGGGTGTGCTTGGCAAAGCTCGAATGAAAAGCTGTCTCGCGGGTCATTTTCGGTTCCGAATCGGGCGTCATGCGTCTGGCGATCGCTCGCGAGAATTTGTGCTGGCCGGAATAGGTCCGCACATGGATGTCGGTCGGGTTCCAGCCATTGGCCGGCGTCGTGTCGTCGGGGCAGGCGGAGGACACGCAGACGATGTCGGTGAGCGCCCTGAGCAGCACATAGTCGCCCGCCCGCGACCACGGCTCGTCGGACACCATGACGCCATGCGCGTCGATCGCCGTGTTGAAGAAGAAGTTGATCGCCATCCAGCCCGCGCGGGGATTGACGCCCTTGCCGGCCAGAGCGCCGTTGAAATTCTCCGAGCAGTTGGTGTGGCCGGGATAGCCGATGTCTTCGTAATATTTGGCCGCGCAGGCGAGCGCGAAGGCGTCGTGCCGGCCGCATGTGTCCTGCACCACCTCGACCAGTGGCTCCATGTCCTGGTCAAAGTATTTGGAATGCAGGCCGGGCATCGGGTAGCTCGCACCCATCAGCGTGCGAGTCGTCGTCACGTCGAGCGGATGATCCAGTCCCCTGTCCAGCTTGCGCGCCGAAAAGCACTGGAAATCGGTGCACTGGCGCCCGTCGACATCGATGATCTGGAGATAGTCGCCGGCCTTGACGAAATAGGCCTCCGCCGTCGCCGAATGGACACGCAAATCGAGCACCGGATCGGCCAGCGGATCGGCCAGTAGCGATTTCACCGCCGAGCGGATCGTGGCGCGGCGGACGATGGCGGTCAGCGGCGTCGCCGTGTCGTGACCATCGACCAGCATCGGCCCCCCGGGGGCCGCAATCAGCATCGCGCCATCGCGCGCGACGGTGAAAGCCTGTTCGGTGCCGGCGGGCGTCGCGCCGCCGAACACGCGAACCGCCTTGGCATGGTCAAGCTGCACTTGCCGGCGCGCGAGCCCGCTCCGCAGCGATGCGAGGCTGTCGTCGTCCTCGGCCAACAGCGCCTTGATGCCGGCAGCGTTGCTGTTCGATGCTTCACCAAAAATGCCGGGATCGGTGACGCCGGTCCTGTCCCAGGCCAGCAACTCGCAGGCCTGGCCACCCTCGACATTGCGCACGGTGATCGTGTCGCCGGCCATGATATCGATGAGCACCGCGCCATTGCCATGGATCGTATAACGCTCCATGCCCGGCGGCAGCGCGATCTGGCCGGGCCTCAGGATGAGGCTCGGCCGCGGCGGTCCGGCAGCAATTGCGGGGTAGGGCGACTGGCTCATTTCAGCCTTGCGGTTCGAGAAACAAGTTTGCCTGTGTGTGAAATTATTTTAGCGGTAAGAATAGCAGTGCGCGTGCGTTTGGCAAGGTGAAGGTGGCGTTTCGGACGTAGTCGGCTCAGGTTGAATTTCGCCAATCAGCCTTGTCTCCGAACGTCGGCGCCGCCCCTCATCTGGCTGCCGCCATCTTCTCCCCGTAAACGGGGCGAAGGGCGCTGTCGTCATCGGTTTCGCCAAGTGCCGACGCTAAGGAGATGGCGCGGCATTGCAGCCAGCGTCTTTCGCCCCGTTTACGGGGAGAAATGCCCGGCAGGGCAATGAGGGGCAGCGCCGAGATCTACAATTAGCGACCTAAACTCCGTCAGAGTGGCTGATAGCAACTCCGTACTCCGCAGCCGAATCCAGCACCGTATGCCAAAGGCTTTCGGCGAAGGTCGCAAACACCAGAAGGTTGAACACCGCCTGCCCATCCGGCCGATCGCCGCCGCGCCAGAGCGTGACGCTGGTGTGATCCATCGATGTCGCGGCGGCGGCGCCAACCGGGAACGTCGTTGGGTGCAAGTCGATCGAAGACAGTTTCGCCAGCATGGTGCGTGCCTTGACGCCCGAAATGCTGATCAAGACCCGTGCATGCGACTGATCCGACAGCGAGGCGGAGCCGGAGAATGCCGGCGTCAACGTCTGCGTGGTGTGCTTGCCGCCCTTCGACAGCACGAAAAACTGATCCGGTCCCGACCAGATCAGCGTTGCGTCCGCCGCGCCGACTGCTGTCGGCGTTTCCGGAGCAGCAACGCCAAAGCGAACCTTCGCTGCCGTGGCCATGTCAGCCGCCTTACCGCGCCTCGCCATCATCTGGATCAGATCAAAATTGCGGATCTCGGTCAGCGAGACGCCGGCCTCGATACCGCGTGCACCATGCGCGCCGGTAACAAGCGCCCTTTCAAGGGGACTTCGGGGAACCCAGGAAAAATCAGCCACGCTGGCGCCCTCCATCCGGATCGTAGAAGACGGGATTGCACAGTTCGACATCGTAGTCTTCGCCGCGCAATGGATCATGCGCATGGACGATCTCGCCGATGCGTTCGCGGCCGCGTTCGACAAGCGCGAGCCCGATCCACTGATCCAACGTCGGCGAGAAGCAGACCGAGGTGACATAGCCCTGGTCGTTACCAGGTCCCGGTGTCTGTCCCTTTGGGATGACGTGCGCACCGGAGCGCAGCCGGCGTGCCTTGTCCGTCGGCTTGATGCCGACGACGACCTGCCGGTCCGGGTCTACCAGCGCCTCGCGTCCGGCCATGACGCGGCCGATATAGTCTTTCTTGGTCGACATCATCTTGCCCAGGCCAAGATCGGCCGCCGTCGTCGTGCCGCTCAGTTCCGGTCCGGCAATGTGGCCCTTTTCGACGCGCATGACGCCGAGCGCCTCGGTGCCGTAGGGCGTCACGCCGAATGGCGCGCCGGCCAGCATCAGATTGCGCGCCATGGCATCGCCAAAGCGCGCCGGCACTGAAATCTCGAAAGCCATCTCGCCTGAGAACGAGATACGGAACAGCCGTGCCCTCAGGCCCCCGCGAAGTGCTACTTCGCGCGCGCCCATGAATGGAAAGCCTTCGTTGGAAACGTCTTCGGCCGGGTCGACGATTTCCCAGAGCAGGTCGCGTGTCTTCGGCCCGGCGATCGAGAATTGCGCCCACTGGTCCGAGACGGAAGTGAGCTGCACGTCGAACTCCGGGAACAGCACCTGGCGGCAGAATTCGAGATGCTGCATCACCAGCCCGGCCTTGGCCGTGGTGGTGGTCAGGAAGTAATGATCCTCGGCCAGCCGCGATGTCGTGCCATCGTCATAGACGATGCCGTCCTCGCGCAGCATCAGCCCATAGCGCGCCTTGCCAACGGCCAGGCTGGAGAAGGTGTTGATGTAGACGCGATCCAGAAAGGCGCCGGCATCGGGGCCGTGCACGTCGATCTTGCCGAGCGTCGAGACATCGCAGAAGCCGACGCCGCCGCGCACCGCCTTGACCTCGCGGGTCACCGATTCCAGCCAGTCCTTCTCGCCGGCGCGAGGGTACCATTGCGCACGCTTCCACAGGCCGGTGTCGACGAAGACGGCGCCCTGTTCGGCCGCCCAGTGATGCGACGGCGTCAGCCGCGTCGCATGAAACGTCTCGTCGCGATGATGACCGGCGAAGGCGCCGATGGCGACCGGCACGTAAGGCGGCCGGTAGATTGTCGTGCCGGTCTCGGGGATCGAACGGCCGCTGACCGCGGCCATGATGGCAAGGCCGGCGACATTCGAGGTCTTGCCCTGGTCGGTCGCCATGCCGAGCGTCGTGTAGCGCTTCAGATGCTCGACCGATTCAAAGCCTTCGCGCTGCGCCAGCTCGATGTCTGATGCCGTCACGTCATGCTGGTAGTCGACAAAAGCCTTGCCCTTGCCGGCGACATGCCAGAGCGGCGTCAGCGAAAAAGCCTCGTCGTCGGCGGCAGGCGCGATACCCACTGTGCCGCTATGTCCCGTGTCACGCGCCGCTGCCGCGCCGGCGGCAAATCCCTGGCTCAGGCAGGCGCCGAGGCCGAAATCGCCATTGGCGGCACCCGCGGCGACCATGCCGGGAGGCGCGCCGTCCGGCACGAAGGCAGATATGTCGTTCTGCCATTTCGGCCGGCCACGATGGTAGGAAGTCAGCCCGACCGCCGGGTTCCAGCCGCCGGAGACTGCGAGGCCGTCCGCTTCGACCTCGGCGCGCGCGCCACCGGTCAGCGAGACCGCGATTTTCCTGACGCCATCCTTGCCGCCATCGACCCCGCTGACGGAACCATGCAGCACCGGGAAGCCGCCCTTGGAGGCCAGCGAACGATGCGCCGGCGACACTTCGGACCGTGCGTCGATGACCGCCGGGATCTGCAGGCCGGCCCCGAGTGCCGTCTCGACCGTACGCCAGCCATCCTCATTGTTGGTGAACAGCGCGAGGCGCTTTGCCGGTGTCGCCGCATAGCGCGCGACATAGGTGCGCATGGCGGACGCCATCATAACACCGGGCGTGTCGTTGCCGGCAAAGACGATCGGCCGTTCGATGGCGCCGGCCGCGACGACGCAGCGCTTCGCCACGATCCGCCACAGCCGCTGTCGCACCTGATGCTGAGGCGGCGAGGGCAGGTGGTCGTTGACCCGCTCGATCGCGCCATAGGTGCCGCCATCGTAGACGCCGAATAGTGCCGTGCGGGTCATGATGCGGACGTCCGGCATATCGGCCAAATCAGCCAGCGTCCGCGACAGCCATTCGGCGGCCGGAACACCATCGATCGTGCCGCCATCCGACAGCAGGCGGCCGCCGGGGACAAAATCCTCTTCGCACAGGATGACGCGGGCGCCTGCACGGCCGGCTGCCAATGCCGCGGCCAAACCGGCCGGACCTGAACCGGCGATCAGCACATCGCAATGCGCCCATGCCTTGTCGTAGTGATCGGGATCGGCGATGCCTGAGGCACGGCCGAGGCCGGCGGCGCGGCGGATCGCCGGCTCGTAGATCGCTTCCCAGAACTTCGCCGGCCACATGAAGGTCTTGTAGTAGAAGCCGGCGACGAAGATCGGCGCGAACAGCTGGTTCACCGACATCACATCGTGGCGCAGCGACGGCCATCGGTTCTGGCTGGCGGCCTCGAGCCCGTCATAGAGTTCGGCTGTCGTCGCCTTGGTGTTCGGCTCGCGCCGTGCGCCGGTGCGCAGCTCGACCAGCGCGTTGGGTTCTTCCGAACCAGCGGTGAGAATACCGCGCGGGCGATGGTATTTGAACGAGCGGCCGACCAGCTTGACGCCGTTGGCGATCAGCGCGGAGGCGAGCGTATCGCCCTGGAAGCCGAGGAAAGCCTTGCCGTCGAAACGGAAGTTCAGTGGCACCGAGCGGTCGATGAGACCGCCGGAGGTGAGACGGTGGGATTGGCTGGAAGTCACGATTGCCGACCCTTCGTCGCTTCGATGTCATGCGGCAGCGTCGAGCCGCCCCTCATCGCCCTGCCGGGCACTTCTCCCCGTATAGTGACGGGGAGAAGGACGCTCTCGTCCACGATTTCGCCAATCATCAACGCTGCAGGAATAGCGGCCAGGTTGCGGCCAGCGTCCCTCTCCCAGTCTCTATACGGGGAGAGGATGCCGGCAGGCAGGTGAGGGGCGGCGCTGACTTGCACAAGAAAATTCATTTCGCGACCTGCCTCGCACCCACGCCAGCCGCCGGCTCAACGGCGGAAATCTCGTGCGTCAGCGTGTTGCGGGTGACCTTCAGCCAGGCCCGGCAGCCGCCGCCATGGTACCAGTATTCGCTGGTCTGCCCGGCGACATTGTCGCGCAGATAGACATAGTCGAAGACCTCGTCTTCCGAGGCGCCGGCTTCGGGGCGCACCGGCTTGGCGTCGCCGAGATAGGTGAACTCGCCGAGTTCGCGTTCGCCGCAGAAGGGACAGACAATGCGCATGCTGTTCTAGACCGCCTTCAATGCAGGTTCGGTTGGGCGCCTTGGCCCTTTTCGTCGATCGTGGCGCCAGTTCGGAACCGATCGAGGCGGAACCGCGCGGCTTCTTCGTGCGATTCATCGCGCGCCAGAAGATGGGCAAAGACAAGGCCGGAGCCTGGTGTCGCCTTGAAGCCGCCATAGCACCAGCCAGCGTTGATATAGAGCCCGTCGACCGGGCTCTTGTCGATGATCGGCGAGCCGTCCATCGACATGTCCATGATGCCGCCCCACTGGCGCAGCAGGCGCACGCGGCCGATCATCGGCATAAGCGCCATGCCGCCCTCGCAGACGTCCTCCATCACAGGCATGTTGCCGCGCTGGGCGTAGGAATTGTAGCCGTCTATATCGCCGCCGAAGACCAGCCCGCCCTTGTCCGACTGGCTGACATAGAAATGGCCGGCGCCGAAGGTCATGACACCAAGGATAAGCGGTTTGATCGCCTCGGAGACGAAGGCCTGCAGCACATGGCTTTCGATCGGCAGGCGCAGGCCGGCCATTGCCGCGACGCGCGACGAACTTCCGGCAACAGCCATGCCGACCTTGCCGGCGCCGATCTTGCCGCGCGATGTCTCGACGCCGGTCACCTTGCCATTGGCGTCCCTGACGAAGCCGGTGACTTCGCAATTCTGGATGATGTCGACGCCGAGTTCGCTCGCCGCATGGGCATAGCCCCAGATAACAGCATCGTGCCGCGCCGTGCCGCCGCGCCGCTGCAACAGCCCGCCTTGCACGGGAAAGCGCGCATTGTCGAAGTTCAGGAACGGTATCATCTTCTTGACCGCGGCGAGGTCGAGCAGTTCGGCGTCGATGCCGTTGATGCGCATGGTGTTGCCGCGCCGCGCATAAGCGTCGCGCTGCGCGTCGGAGTGGTAGAGGTTGATGACGCCGCGCTGGCTGACCATCGTGTTGTAGTTGAGGTCCTGCTCCATCCGCTCCCACAGCTTCATCGACAATTCGTAGAAGCCGGTATTGCCGGGCAGGCCGTAATTGGAGCGGATGATGGTGGTGTTGCGGCCGGCATTGCCGGAGCCGATCCAGCCTTTTTCGAGTACGGCGACATTCTTGATGCCGTACTCGCTGGCGAG
Source organism: Mesorhizobium sp. WSM4808 (assembly GCF_055811675.1). Classification (NCBI taxonomy): domain Bacteria; kingdom Pseudomonadati; phylum Pseudomonadota; class Alphaproteobacteria; order Hyphomicrobiales; family Phyllobacteriaceae; genus Mesorhizobium; species Mesorhizobium sp. WSM4808. Next base: position 60,626 of record NZ_JBVVQX010000014.1, on the reverse strand, counting down.
AAACCAGGCGGTGGCAAGTCCGTGGCCGCCGCCGCCGATGATCACCACGTCGTAGCGATCCTTCGGCGTGGCGTCGCGCCAGGTGCGCTGCCAGTTCTTGTGGCCGGACAGGGCGGCGCGGGCGAGCGAGAAGATCGAATATTTCATCAGTTCATTCCGAGGTCGCTCGCACCGCGCTGGTGGTCAGATATCCAGCGTGTGGTCGCGCTCCCATTGCGTGAAGTGCGAAGCATAGGAATTCCATTCCTGGTGCTTCAGCTTTAGGTAGGCCGACGAGAATTCCTCACCCAGCGCCGCCTTGAGCGATTTGTCCTTGTCGAACTCGCGCAAGGCGTCGAGCAGGTTGAGCGGCAGTTTTGGCGCGCCCTTCACCGTGTGCCCATGCTGGTACATGTCGATGTCATAGCGCTTGCCGGGATCGGCCTTCGAGCGGATGCCGTCGAGGCCGGCGGCGATGATAACCGCCTGCAGCAGATAAGGGTTGGCAGCACCATCCGGCAGCCGCAGCTCGAAGCGGCCGGGGCCGGGCACGCGCACCATGTGGGTGCGGTTGTTGCCGGTCCAGGTCACCGTGTTCGGCGCCCAGGTGGCGCCCGAAATCGTGCGTGGCGCGTTGATGCGCTTGTAGGAATTCACCGTCGGGTTGGTGATCGCGGCAAGCGCGGAAGCATGCTTCATGATGCCGCCGAGGAAATTCCGGCCCTTGGCCGACAGGCCGAGCTCCATCGCTTTGTCGGCGAAAACGTTGGTCTTGCCCGATTTGTCCCAGACCGAGATATGGGCATGGCAGCCATTGCCGGTCAGGCCCTGGAAGGGTTTGGGCATGAAAGTCGCGCGCAGGCCGTGCTTCTCGGCGATCGACTTGACCATGAACTTGAAGAACGAGTGCTTGTCGGCGGTCGCCAGCGCGTCGTCGAAGGCCCAGTTCATCTCGAATTGGCCGTTGGCATCCTCGTGGTCGTTCTGGTAGGCGCCCCAGCCGAGCGCCAGCATGTGGTCGCAGATCTCGGCGATGACGTCATAGCGGCGCATCACCGCTTGCTGGTCGTAGCAGGGCTTTGAGGCCGTGTCGTATTCGTCGGAAATCGTCTTGCCATCCGGCGAGATCAGGAAGAACTCGGCCTCGACGCCGGTCTTGACGTGCATGCCGTCGCTGGCGGCCTCTGCGATCAGCCGCTTCAGCGTGTTGCGCGGCGCCTGGTCGACCTCCTTGTCGTCCATGATGCAGTTGGCCGCGACCCAGGCGACCTCAGGCTTCCACGGCAGCTGGATCACCGAATCCGGATCCGGCACCGCCAGCATGTCGGGATGTGCCGGCGTCAGGTCCAGCCAGGTGGCGAACCCGGCAAAGCCGGCGCCGTCCTTCTGCATGTCGGCGATTGCCTGCGCCGGCACCAGCTTGGCACGCTGGCCACTGAACAGGTCAGTGTAGGAAATCATGAAATATTTGACGTTTTTCGCCCTTGCGAATTCTGCAAGATCAGTTGCCACGCTAGTTCCCCATTTTTATCGATTGTTGTTCCCGAGTATGCGGGAGTCGGCCCTTCGTTGATCAGAAGCCGTTCTTCCCCGGTATCCAGTTGGTGCCGGCCAGCGGCACGCCGGCCATGGCGGCTGCCTCGATCGTCAGCGCGACGAGGTCCTCGGGTTCAAGATTGTGCAGGCTGTTCTTGCCGCACGCACGCGCGATGGTCTGCGCTTCCAGCGTCATCACCTTGAGGTAGTTCGCCAGCCGGCGCCCGGCAGCCACCGGGTCGACCCGCTTCATCAATTCCGGGTCCTGCGTGGTGATGCCGGCGGGGTCGCGCCCCTCGTGCCAGTCGTCATAGGCGCCGGCCGTGGTGCCGAGCTCGTTATACTCGGCCTCCCAGCGGGGATCGTTGTCGCCGAGCGCGACGAGGGCAGCCGTGCCGATCGAGACCGCGTCGACGCCGAGCGCCAGCGCCTTGGCGACATCGGCGCCGTTGCGGATGCCGCCGGAGACGATCAGCTGCACCTTGCGGTGCATGCCCAGATCCTGCAGCGCCTGTACCGCCGGCCTGATGCAGGCAAGCGTCGGCATACCGACATTTTCGATGAACACTTCCTGGGTGGCGGCGGTGCCGCCCTGCATGCCGTCGACGACAACGACATCGGCGCCGGCCTTCACGGCAAGCGCGGTGTCGTAGTAGGGCCGGGCGCCGCCGACCTTGACGTAGATCGGCTTTTCCCAGTCGGTGATCTCGCGCAGCTCGAGGATCTTGATCTCGAGATCGTCGGGGCCGGTCCAGTCGGGGTGGCGGGAGGCCGAGCGCTGGTCGATGCCTTTCGGCAGCGTGCGCATTTCAGCGACGCGATCCGAAATCTTCTGGCCAAGCAGCATGCCGCCACCACCCGGTTTGGCACCCTGGCCGACGACGACTTCGATCGCATCGGCGCGGCGCAAATCGCGCGGGTTCATGCCGTAGCGCGACGGCAGATATTGATAGACCAGCTGCTTTGAATGGCCGCGCTCTTCCTCGGTCATGCCGCCGTCGCCCGTCGTGGTCGAGGTGCCCGACAGGGTCGCGCCGCGCCCGAGTGCCTCCTTGGCGGGGCCTGACAGTGAGCCGAAGCTCATGCCGGCGATGGTGATCGGGATATTTAGCTCGATCGGCTTCTTGGCATGGCGAGAGCCGAGCACGACTGATGTGTCGCAGCGCTCGCGATAGCCTTCGAGCGGATAGCGCGAGATCGATGCGCCGAGGAACAGAAGGTCGTCGAAATGCGGCAGCTTGCGCTTGGCGCCGGCGCCGCGGATGTCATAGATGCCGGTCGCCGCGGCACGGCGGATTTCGGAAAGAGTATAGTCGTCGAAGGTCGCGGATTTGCGCGGCGTCGTCGGAGGGTTGCGATAGGTCATGCTGCCTCAATACGCGTCGGCGTTGTCGATATTGAAATTGTAGAGCGTGCGCGCCGAGCCGTAGCGCTTGAACTCCGACGGCTTGACGCCGGTGACACCGGCGCGGTCGAGCAGGCCTTGCAGCAATTCCAGATGCTCAGCCCGCATCTCCTTGGCGATGCAGTCGGCACCCAGGCTGTCGACCTTGCCGCGCACGAAGAGCCGCGCCTCGTAGATGGAATCGCCCAGCGCGTCGCCGGCATCGCCCAGCACCACCAGATTGCCCGACTGCGCCATGAAGGCCGACATGTGGCCGATATTGCCGTGCACGACGATGTCGATGCCCTTCATCGAGATGCCGCAGCGCGACGAGGCATTGCCTTCGATGACCAGCAGGCCGCCCTTGCCGGTGGCGCCGGCATACTGGCTGGCGTCGCCTTTGATGGTGATCGAGCCCGACATCATGTTCTCGCCGACGCCGGGACCCGCCGAGCCATGCACGGTGATGGTGCTGCCGGAATTCATGCCGCCGCAATAATAGCCGACGCTGCCACGCACATCGATGGCAACAGGCTGGTCGACGCCAACGGCGACCGAATGGCTGCCTTTCGGGTTCAGCACTTCCCAGGCCGTTTCATTCGAGCCGGGCGACAGATTGTGCAGCGCCTGGTTGAGTTCGCGCAGCGACGATTGGTCAAGATCGAAGACCCGAGGGTCATGTGCTGCGGTCTTTGAAAGCGTGGTTGCCGACATGAATTCAATGCTCCCAGAAATAGACGGTTGCGGGCTCGGGTTCCCAGACCCTCGCATTGTCTATGCCGGGTAGTTTGGTCAGCGCGCGATATTCCGAGCCGAAGGCGACATACTGGTCGGTTTCGGCCATCACGGCAGGCTTGCAGGCGATCGGATCGCGCACCACGCCAAAACCGTTCTTGGTGCCGACGACGAAGGTGAAGAAGCCGTCGAGGTCGGAGAGCGTGCCTTCCAGCGCCTCGCCGAGATTCTTGCCATGCGCCATCTGCGACGAAAGATAGGCGGCGGCCACTTCAGTGTCGTTCTCGGTCTCGAAGGTCATGCCTTCACGGATCAACTCGCGGCGGACGTTGTTGTGGTTCGACAGCGAGCCATTGTGCACCAGGCACTGGTCGGCGCCGGTCGAGAACGGGTGCGCGCCCATCGTCGTCACCGCCGATTCCGTTGCCATGCGGGTATGGCCGATGCCATGCGTGCCGGTCATCTTGCGGACATCGAAGCGCTCGACGACGGCCTCCGGCAGGCCGACTTCCTTGTAGATCTCGACAACGTCGCCGGCGCCCATGATGCGGATGTCGGGGCGCAGCGCCTGGATGGTTTCGCGCGCTTCATCGATCTTGGCCGGCGTGGTCCTGACGACGGCATGGGTGGATTTCACCGCGATCGTCACCGGCGTGCCGATGGCCTTGGCGAGCTCCGCCTCGAGGCCGCGGAAATCGCGGTCGGGCCTGGCTGACTGGATGGTGATCTTGGCCTCATTCTTGGAAGGCGCGCCATAGATGGCGATACCGGCGCTATCGGGACCGCGGTCGCTGAGGGAGATCAGCATCTGCGACAGCATCGCACCAAGCTGGGGTTCCAGCGACTTGTCCTTCAAAAACAGTCCGACAATTCCACACATGTCAGCCTCCCGATGTTTGTAGCTAAGAGATCGTTTGTAGCTAAGAGAGGATGTATCGAATGAGCCGCACAAATTCAATCGTATGAAAAAAATATTCCTCCAGTTACCTATGCGGCTCAATGCCGCTCTGCGCACTGTCGCCGTCTCGCCGGGCATTGTGAACCCATTTGGCGGTGCGGATGCGGGCGAGCTTGTAGGCGTCGAGAATCGACAAGGCATAGATCAGGAAGCCGCCGGCGTGACGGCCGACAAAGCTGGCATCCGACGGTGCGATCTTGGCCGTCACCCATGCCAGGATCACCATGAAGAAAAGGAACTGAAGGCCGCGCACCGGCACGCCGAGAATGACGTGCCCGCTTCCCGGCAGCACGATTGCGGCGCCGAGAACCAGATAAGGATTGGTGGGTGCCGTGGTGGGAATGGTCATGCGGCTTGGCGTTCGCTTTTGTTGATGGCGTCGCGAAGCGCCGACACCGACACCAGCAGTCTTTCGATCAGCGCGGGATCGAGTGTGGCGTCGCCAAATTCGGCCTGCCTGAACACACCGTAGCGCGCCCGTTCGGCTTCGGCCAGCAGCCACACGATGCGTACCCCTTTCGGGGTGATCAGCAGTTCCTTGGCGCGCCCTTCGGAAAAAATCCCGAGGTGGCCGGCGATGGTCTCCAGTGGGAAGTGGACGCCCCTGCGATCCGTCCGCAACACGGCCTCGGCCGGAAATGCCGAACTCTTCGGCAGCGTGTGGTCGAGATGATCGAAATTGGAGAAGGTCGTCGGCGACCCCGGCCGCATCATCATATCGAAGGTGCCGGGCACGGCCACCGGCTCGGTGATCGAAACACTGAGCCAGCGCGCCGGCAGTTTCCGCGTCGCCAGTGTGTCGACGATGGTGCGCACCTGGACACGTTTGCTGTTCCAGGACCCTTCCCAGGTGATGACACCGGCGGTGCCGTCCGAGACATTGGCTGCGTCGGCGATGGCTGTGCGGATGCGGTCCTGCTCGACGGCAAGCGCCATCGATGCCCTGTTGCGGCTGGCACGCGCCTGCCAGGCAAGGTGGAGAACGATAGCCAGGACAATGGCTCCGGCCAGCAGTGCTGATGTCAGCTCGGACATTTTCTCATGCCACGCCCATCCAGGATACGGACCGGCCTACTCCCATCAATAACCCTGCGGCTTCGGCCACGGCATGGTGAACTGATCGCCGCGCCGCACGAATTTGTAGCGATAGAAATGGAACCACAGTGAGATCAGGAAATAGAAGGCGACCATGGCGATCAGTTGCGAGCCGAAGCCGAGGAAGATGGCGAAGAAGGTCACCACGCACAGGCAAAACAGCACGATGGCCGGGATCGGGTGGAAGGGGTGCGTGTAGCCGCGGCGGATCGAGCCGAGCGGCCACTTCTTGCGGAACATGATGATGTTGATGCTCATGAACGTGTATTGCAGCACGCCCGACAGGATCGAGAAGGTGATCGCCTGGTTGAGGTCGGCGATGAAGGCGAAGGCCAGCGCGATCGGCAGCAGGAACAGGATCGAACGATAGGGCGTGCGATATCTCGGATGCACGGCCGAGAACCATGTCGGCAGATAGCGGTCGCGGCCGAGCGAGAACCAGGCGCGCGCCGCATCGTTGATGCAGCCATTGGCGGAGGCCATTGCAGCAAGCAGCGTGGCGACGAACAACAGGTTCTCGAGCAGCGGGCTGCCAGTCAGCTTGCCGGCGTCCCACAGCGGATAATAGGTGATGCCGAGATATTCCCATGGCATCATCGAGGCGCAGACATACCAGGTCATGGCGGCGGCGATCAAAAGCGTGATCATGCCGGCCATGGTGCCGTAAGGCAGCGAGCGGGCCGGCGAGCGCACTTCCTCGGCGGCCTGTGTGGTGCCTTCGATGCCGAGATAGTACCAGATGCCGAACTGGAAGGCGGCGATGACGCCGATCCAGCCATAGGGGAGCGCATTGCCTGGCGTGACCAGCTCGTTCAGCTTCAGCACGGCGCCTTGCGTCCACGGGCTGACCGAAAAGAACAGGATGACGATCGAGATATAGGCGACCGCTGTGATGACGAAGTTGACATTGAGCGTCATCAGCACGCCGCGATAGTTCAGCCACGCCAGCACGACGATGGTCGCGGCGATGAAGGAATTGTGGGTGAGCCCTTCGACGCCGGCCTTGGCGACGATGGTGTCGCCGAGCAGGATGGCGTCGGATACTTCGAGCATGGTGTAGGCAAAGACCAGGAACAGCGCGACGTTGAACGCCATCAGCGGTCCGACGATGTGCTTTGCCTGCGCATACTGGCCGCCGGCGGCGGCCACGGTCGATGTCACCTCGGAATCGATCATGGCGACCGAGGTGTAGAGCAATCCCACGACCCAGCAGACGATCAGCGCGGCCAGTGCGCCACCCTTGTCCGCCGAGAAATTCCAGCCGGTGAATTCGCCGACCAGGACGATGCCGACGCCGAGCGCCCAGACATGGGCCGGTCCGAGCACGCGCAGGAGTGAAACTCTGTCCCCTTGGGCAGCCGGGGCAGCCGGTTCAAGTGCGATCGTCATTGTTCAATCCTCACTCAGATCCGGTGTTTTTCGGAAGTGGCTTCCAGTTCGCCCTCGCGAGACGAGGTCAGCACCTCTTCGGAGAAGGTCGTGTCAACCTTGAACCAGTCGTAGAGCATCCACAAAGCGAGCACGATCGAGATGCCCCAGCATGCGTAAGAGAGTGCTACCCACATGATCGTGTCCCCCGATTAAATCGTCCTCAGAACTCTTACTTGTCGTCGAATTTTTCGTTGATGACGTCGCGATATTCGCGGTCTGATGCACGAAACAGGAAGACGAAATAACCGATCAGCACCGCCGCCATGATGATCAGCGTCGGCCAGTCGATGACATAGTGGAAGCGGTTCTGGATGATGTCGTGCGCGGTCTCGGGCGTATAGCCGAGCTTTTCCCAGATAGACGCCATGGTCGGGTTCTGGCCTAGCGCTTCCCAGGTCTTGGCGTCGAGCGCGTCGATGGATTTCGCCGCGCCGGCGAGGCCCAGCTTGAGCGGTAGCCACAGTGCCACGAAAATGGCAACGACGACGACGGCGATGTCGAAAACCTGCCCGGCCTTGCTTTGTTCCGGCGGCGTGTAGCGGGACATCTCTTTTACCCCTCAGGACTTGCGGTTGCGGAACGCGTCGGCGTTCTTGATATCGAGCCCGTAGATGAATTCCTTGTCTTCCTTGTAGTGCTTGACCATCGCCAGGATGGCGGCCGTGTTGAAGATCAGCACGGCGGCGGCGGCGATCGCGACCACGGCCTTGATGCCGCTGTGCGGGATGTAGGGCCATGTCATGAGGAGGACGAAGAGGATCGTCGCCCACAGGCAGACGATCAGGAGCGCGGCTCCGCGCACGTCGGAACGATACAGCGCTTCGATGCGCTGTTGCATGTCTGACATCGGTTTCTCCCCTTTTCCGCCGTCCGGTTCCGAATCCCCGTCCGCCGTCCTCTTTCAACAGAGTGAAATTTTTTTCATAAATTCCGTCTGAATCTCGCAATTGTCAAGCGCGATTTACGTGGGGTTGACCGTTTGGTTTGCGCGGCGGATTTTGCCTGACAATGAAATTAATTGCTTATGGGTATTGCGGCGCCCGGAGGTTTGCGATCAATATTCGGCCAAAGCTCCCGCCGCTGCGCAGGGGGCAGGGAACAGCAGAGCATTATCGAAACGGAGGACGAGCGGATGACGGCATCCTGGAGATTTTCGACCCTGGCGGATCGCCATCGCGCGCTCGGTTCGAAGCTCGAAGACTGGAGCGGCATGGGAACCGCCTGGACCTACGACAAGGATGCCGACGAGGAGTACATCGCCATCCGCACCAAGGCTGGTCTGATGGATGTCTCCGGCCTCAAGAAAGTCCACATCACCGGGCCGCATGCCTCACACCTGATCGACCTGGCGACGACGCGCGATGTCGAAAAGATCTATCCCGGCAAGTCAGCCTATGCCTGCATGCTGAACGAGGCGGGAAAATTCACCGACGACTGTATACTCTACCGGACCGGACCGAATGCATGGATGGTCGTGCATGGTTCGGGCACCGGCCATGAGGAGTTGCAGCGTGCTTCGGTAGGACGCGACGTCTCGCTGCGCTTCGACGACAACCTGCACGATCTGTCGCTGCAGGGGCCAACCGCCGTCGACTATCTGGCCAAGCATGTGCCGGGCATTCGCGACCTCAACTATTTCCATCACATGCAGGCGCAGCTGTTCGGCTTGCCTGTCATGATCTCGCGCACCGGCTATACCGGCGAGCGCGGCTACGAGATCTTCTGCCGTGGCCAGGATGCCGGCACGATCTGGGACAGGATCCTCGACGAAGGCAAGAGCGCCGGCATCATTCCGTGCCGCTTCACCACTCTCGACATGCTGCGTGTCGAAAGTTATCTGCTCTTCTACCCCTACGACAATTCGCAGAAATATCCGTTTGAGAACGAAGGCCCCGGCGACACGCTGTGGGAACTCGGCCTCGACTTCACCGTCAGCCCCGGCAAGACCGGCTTTCGCGGCGCCGAGGAGCACTATCGCCTGAAAGGCAAGGAGCGCTTCAAGATCTATGGCGTGCGGCTCGATGGCAAGGAGCCGGCCGATGAAGGGGCGCCGGTCTACCGCGACGGCAAGAAGGTCGGCGTGGTGACCTGCGCCATGTATTCGCCGCTGGTCGAGAAATCGATGGGCATCGCCCGCCTCGACGTTGACTGCGCGGTAAAGGACACCAAGCTCGAAATCCGCAACAAGAGCGGCGCCATCAAGGCCACCGCGCAGCCGCTTCCGTTCGACGATCCCAAGAAGACCAAGCGCACGGCGAAAGGTTGAGGCATAGTCGATAGCGAGGGGTTCGAGGCACGAAGACTTAAATGGCAGCCAAAAGCATCATCAGCCGGCCCGTTTACGGAACCTTGTCTCCGCAAGCCGGCAAGCATCATCTTTTTATCGCGGATGCGGAAGGGGCGCTGGCAATAGCGGAGATGGCCGAGAGGGCGCCGCCCGGGTTTTTCGACGACGCCGAAATCGTCTTCATTCCTGGGCCTGACGGAAAACCCATCGCCGCCCTCGAAGCGCTGAAACCGGCACAGTTTCATCAGGCACCGTCCTTCGCCAGCCTGCTGCCACGGCTCAGGCAGACACTCGCCAACGCGCATATGGGCCTGCGCCTCTATCTCTCGGGCACCGAGGGCCTGATCGGCCAGGCGATGCAGGTGGCGCTTGAAGCCGGCATCGACCACACCTCGATCCAGACCGAGCACCGCGGCTCGCTGGCGCGGCGCATGCAATGCGTCCACTGCAAGGGCATCACCGAGGATGTGACCACGCAGCCGGCGACCTGCGCGCATTGCGGCCTGCTGCTTCTGGTGCGCGATCACTACTCCAGGCGCATCGCCGCGTTCCAGGGCGTCTGCATCAATGCGGAAGATCGCTCAGAGATTCCTCCGCTGGAGGAGATTTTTCGATGAGCACCGGCACAACAAAACTCGATGTCGTCGTCAGCGACGTCGTCCCGGTCAACGACCTAGTCACCCGCTTCCATTTCCGCCGGCGCGACGGTGAGCTGTTGCCGACCTTTTCCGGCGGCGCCCATGTCGTGGTCGAGATGCGCGACGGCGAGCGGACCCGGCTCAATCCCTATTCGCTGATGGGCTCGCCGCTCGACACGCGCGAATACACGATCTCGGTACGCCGCGACGATGTCGGCCGTGGCGGCTCGCTGTTCATGCACCGGAATGTCCGGCCTGGCCTGGAGATGGTGGTCAGCTACCCGGTCAACCTGTTCTCGCTCGACCTGCGCGCCAAAAAGCACCTGATGCTGGCCGGCGGCATCGGCATCACGCCTTTCATGGCGCAGACCGCGCAGCTGGCGGCGGAAGGCGGCAATTTCGAGCTGCACTACACCTGCCGCACCGCATCGCTCGGCACCTATGCCGATGTGCTGCGCGAGCGCTACGACCGCAGGGTCAGGCTCTATCATGACGACCTCGACGAGCGCATCGAACTCGACCGGTTGCTGTCGACGCAGCCGCTCGGCACGCATCTCTATGTCTGCGGCCCGGCCGGCATGATCAACTGGGTGCGCGATCGCGCGGCAAGCCTCGGCTGGCCGGCGGAAACCGTGCATTTCGAGCATTTCGCCGCACCCCAGCCCGGACTGCCGTTCGACGTGACGCTCGCCGTCAGCGGCAAGACGATCCGCGTCGATGAACAGCAGAGCCTGCTCGAGGCGATCGAGGCGGCCGGCGTCGATCCGCCCTATCTCTGCCGCGGCGGCGTCTGCGGCCAGTGCGAAACCAACGTCGTCTCCTATGACGGCAAGTTCATCCACAACGACCACTGGCTGAGCGACGAAGAGCACCGTTCGGGCTGTAAGATCATGCCGTGCGTGTCGCGCTTCGAAGGCCGGTCGCTGGTGTTGGAGCGCTAGGAGAAAATCATGGGCATCACCTTTCGCAAGGAAACGTTCCGCGACGACTTCACCTTCAAGAACAGCCCGGAGCACATCAGGCGCTTCCCGTTTCCGTTCCACGAAGACGCCTACATGTATGCGGTCAACATCGAGCCGCATGTCGTCGGGCCGAAGGGTAGCGTGCTGGAAAACCTGATCGATGTCGACGAGCACTATGTCGCCGAGATGCAGGACCGCGCGCTGGTGCTGGCCGAGGATCCGCTGCGCTGCCAGTCGCTGCCGCACATGACGCTGGCCGGCTGGGACCTGCTGGAACTGCTGATGGAGCAGCAGGCGCTGGGCTATCCCGAGCATTTCACGCTGACCCGCGATGGCGACCGCTGGCGCTGGATCAACCGCCCGCTCGGCATCGACGACACCTTCACCTTCGGCGACACCTCGACGCTGCCTTATGGGCCGATGGAATACATCACCCGGCAGAGCCAGGGTGATTTCTGCATCCTCGACCAGCGCGACGGCAATCTGTGGATGGATGCCGGCATGGTCACCACCCAGGCCGACTGGTCGCTCGATTTCGACATCGGCATGAACTTCTTCGAATGGCACGCGCCGGTGCCGCTGGCGCATGAGAAGGGGATTTTCGTCAGGGCGCTGAAATTCCTCACCAACATCCAGCAAGGCAAGCCGGCACGGCGCCTGAATTGGACGATGACCATCAATCCACGCCTCGACACCAGCCCGGAGAACTATCACAAATGGGGACCGGACCGGGCGACGGTGACGCCGGAGAATGTCGGCGACAAGGTGCATCTGCGGGTCGAGCTGCAGAGTTTCTGGCGGCTGCCGCGCTCCAACGGCATCGTCTTCCCGATCCGCTGCTATCTGATCAAGATGGACGAACTGGTGACGCAGCCGAAATGGGCACGGCGCCTGCACCGCGTCATCCGTGACCTGCCTGACGAACTCGCCAACTACAAGGGCCTTACGCGCTATCGTCCGGCGTTGGTCGAGTGGCTGTCGAAGCTGGATGATGGGAGCGCGACAAGTCCGGGTTTTGGGCCGGATTGAGCAAGGCCCCCTCGTCCGGCCGCTACGCGGCCACCTTCTCCCCGAGGGGAGAAGAGATAGCCAACGCTGGCGCCAGCCTCCTCTCCCCTCGGGGAGAGGTCGGATTGCCCCGAATTGCCCTTCGCAATTCGGCTGGCAATCCGGGTGAGGGGGCTGCTTGCGTCCCGCTCACCCCGCGCTCTGCGGATAGCAAATAATCGACAGATAGCGCATCGGCAGCCTCGTCAGCTGTTCCGGCCCGTGCGGCGCGTCGGCGTCGAAGAACAGGCTGTCGCCGGGTTTCATCGGGTAGAGGTTGCTGCCGTGGCGGTAAACGACCTCGCCTTCGAGCATGTAGAGGAACTCCATGCCCTCATGCTGGAAAGTCGGGAACACATCGGAATCCTCGGTCAGCGTGATCAGATAGGGCTCGACGACGACGCCGCTGGTGTTGGAGCCGATATGGCCGAGCAGATTATACTGGTGGCCGGCACGGGTGCCGCGGCGTTCGACATCGAGACCTTGGCCGGCCTTGACGAAGACGGCGCTGCGCTCTTCCTCGAAGCGGCGGAAGAAGGCTGTTACCGGAACGCCGAGCGCCCGCGACAGTGCCTGCAAGGTGGTCAGCGACGGCGAGGTGATGCCGTTCTCGATCTTCGACAGCATGCCGAGCGAAATGTCGGTGGCGACCGCGAGATCAGCCACGGTGATGCCGAGCTTCTTGCGGAACGCCCGCACCTCGCGGCCGATCGCCACCTCCAGCACTTTTTCGCGCGTGTCGCGAATGGCATGCGGGTTCTGCGTCAGTGGCGCGCGGATGGTCTTGCCGTCGGCTGAAACCTTTGGCAGCGGCTTGGCCGTCGCACCGGCGAGACCAGCCTTGGGATCGGAAACCTTCTTCGCCATGTCGCCCCCGGCACTCCTGGGATTTATTTCACTCTAGGTGAACATGTCAGGTGCCGATACAGGAGCGCAACTGCGACGGCAAGTCGCGTGAGCGCGCATGCGCATGATAATGATGTTTGGCCGCGTCCGGTTTTTCGCGGGAAATCCACATCGGCGAAACCTTGTTTCAGCATCGGGCTGTTGACAGCACGAAAGGGCCAATTACTGTCCTGTGAGTGAAATTTGTTTCGTAAGAGCAATTCCGGGAAAAGCGCATAGCGCTTTCCCCTTGGGAATTGCGTCAAGACAAAAGTCGAAACCAGATCGGGAGGCCTGCCATGAAAAGTCGCGTTGCCGTCATCGGAGCCGGCCCGTCCGGCCTGGCACAGCTCAGGGCCTTCAAGTCGGCGGCCGACAAGGGCGCCGACATTCCCGAGATCGTCTGCTTCGAAAAGCAGTCGGACTGGGGCGGCCTGTGGAACTACACCTGGCGCACGGGCCTCGACGAGCATGGCGATCCGGTGCACGGCTCGATGTACCGCTATCTCTGGTCGAACGGACCGAAGGAGTGCCTGGAATTCGCCGACTACACTTTCGAGGAGCATTTCGGCCGGCCGATCGGCTCCTATCCGCCGCGCGCCGTGCTGTGGGACTACATCAAGGGACGCGTCGAAAAATCAGGCCTTCGCAAATGGGTGCGCTTCAACAGCCCGGTGCGCATGGTGACGTTTTCCGACGAGACGAAGAAATTCACCGTCACCGCGCATGACCGCACCAACGACGTCACCTATTCGGAAGAGTTCGACAATGTCGTTGTCGCTTCCGGGCATTTCTCGGTGCCCAACGTGCCCTATTTCGAGGGCTTTTCGACCTTCAACGGCCGCATCCTGCATAGCCACGATTTCCGCGACGCGATGGAATTCAAGGGCAAGGATATATTGATCATCGGCCGCTCCTATTCGGCCGAGGACATTGGCTCGCAATGCTACAAATACGGCGCCAAATCCATCACCTCCAGCTACCGCTCGAAGCCGATGGGTTTCAAATGGCCGGAGAATTGGAAAGAGGTGCCGCTCTTACAGAAGGTCGTCGGCAAAACCGCGCATTTCAAGGATGGCACCACGAAAGACGTTGATGCCATCATCCTGTGCACCGGCTATCTCCATTCTTTCCCCTTCCTCACCGACGATCTGAAGCTCAAGACCGCCAACCGCATGTGGCCGCTCGACCTCTATGAAGGCGTCGTCTGGGAGAAGAACCCGCAGCTTTCCTATATCGGCATGCAGGATCAGTTCTACACCTTCAACATGTTCGACGCGCAGGCCTGGTTCGCCCGCGACGTCATCATGGGCCGCATCAAGCTGCCGTCGGCCAAGGCAATGACCGAGCACGGCGCGAAATGGAGGGCGCGTGAGGAAACGCTCGAAGACGCCGAGCAGATGATCTGGTTCCAGGGCGACTACACCAAGGAATTGATGGACCAGACCGACTATCCGGGCTTCGACGTCGAGGCGGTCAACCAGACCTTCATGGAATGGGAACACCACAAGGCGGAGAACATCATGGGCTTCCGCGACCACGCCTACCGCTCGCTGATGACCGGGACCATGGCGCCGCTGCATCATACGCCGTGGCTGCAGGCGCTGGACGATTCGATGGAGAGCTATCTCGAGGTGAAGGGCGTCGCGGCGGAGTAGGGCGGCGCCTGCTATCCCAGCCTTGCCCTGGCTTTCGCCGTCCAGGCGCCGAACAGCCGGTCGGCGACAATGCCGATGAAGGCGATGGCCAGGCCCGCGACGATGCCGCGGCCGGAATCGGCCTTGGACAGCGCGATGAACACTTCCTGGCCGAGATCGCGGGTGCCGACCATGGCGCAGATGATGATCATCGCCAGCGCCATCAGGATCGTCTGGTTGACGCCCAGCATGATCTCCGGCAGCGCCAGCGGCAGTTGCACGCGAAAGAAGGTCTGGCGCGGCGTGCAGCCCGACACCTTTGCCGCCTCGATCAGCGCCGGCGGCACCTGCCGGATGCCGTGATTGGTGTAGCGGATGGCCGGCACCACCGCGAAGGCTATCGTTGCGATCATCGCGGTGACGTCGCCAACCCGAAACAGCATCACCACCGGGATGATGAAGCAGAAGGACGGCAGCACCTGCAGCGTATCGATGATCGGTGTGACGATCTTCTCGAAGCGGTCGCTGCGCGAAGCCATCAACCCGATGGGAATGCCGATCAGGCAGGCGATGAAGGCAGAGATACCGCAGAGATAGACCGTCGCCATGGTCTTTTCCCACAGGCCGGTGATGGCGCAGAAGGCAGTCAGCGCTGCCACCAGCACGGCCAGCCGCAGGCCGGAGAGCTGATAGCCGGCAAGGCCGAGCAGGAACACCGCGCCCAGCCAGGGAAACCCTTCGCAAAAGGCACGCAGCGGGTTCAGCAAATTAAGGATCAGCGTCACGCGGAACGCTTCGATCGTGTCGAAGAAATTGATCGTCACCCAGTTCACCGCTGCTTTCCACAGCGGCGCGGTGGTGAAGGTGATCGCTTTTGGCACTCCCGCGAAGGCTGGCACGAACAGACCGAGCAGCGTTGTCACGACAAGGATGGCGATGGCCAGCGTCAGATTGGGATAGCGCCGCCAGAGGCTCGGGCGCATCTCCTGATGGACATGGCCCTCTGCCTGCTTGTGCGCGATGGCCTGGCTCAGCCGGTCGAGCGCGATGGCGAGCGCCACGATGGCAAGGCCGGCTTCCATCGCCTCGCCGACCTTCAGTGCGCGCAGCGCCAGGAGCACGTCGTAGCCGAGGCCGCCGGCGCCGATCATCGAAGCGATGATGACCATGTTCAGCGCCAGCATGATGACCTGGTTGACGCCGACCATCAGTGTCGGCCGCGCCGACGGCAGCAGCACCCGCCACAGTTTCTGCCGCGCCGTGCAGCCGGCCATTTCGCTGAAATCGTCGATCTCCGACGGCACCCGTGACAGGCCCAGCATCGTCGCCCGCACCATCGGCGGGGTGGCGAAAATGGCGGTCGCGATCATCGCCGACACCGGGCTGTTGCCGAACAGCAGCAGCATAGGGATGAGGTAGGCGAAGGTCGGGATCGTCTGCATCAGGTCAAGGGCAGGGGAGACGATAAGCCTTTCGGCCCACGGCTTGCGCCACGCCCAGATGCCGGCGAACAGCCCAGTGACGATGCAGAACGGCACCGCGATGGAGATCAGCGCCAGCGTCAGCATGGCGCTGGTCCATTGGCCGAACAGGGCGATGTAGAGGAAACAGCCGCCGACCAGCAGGCCGAGTTTTCTGCCGCCAACGGCATGACCGGCGATGAAGGCGGCAGCGCAGACGCCGACCCAGGACAGGCGCGGCAGGATATAGGCCTCAGTGCCATGGCCGATCTTGAAATTCTTGGCCAGGAGATTGAGCGCGAAATCGAGCGGAATGCCGAGCACCGCGGTGATCGAGCGGGTCAGCCACGACAGGTTCGACTTGATCCAGCGCATCAGCGCGCTGACCCAATCGGCGACCGGCACGACGGCGCTGGCCGGATAGTTGACGGCCCAAGGCAGGCGGTCCTGCAGCAGAAACACGACAAGCACGGCGGCAAGCGCGAACGCCCAGATCAGCAGCCAGACCTGAATCGGCCGCGACCTTGCCTCGCTGGCGCTTGCCGTCACCGTCATGCGCCAACCCTTGAGCGATCGATGCCGGCCAGCAGGTCGATCACCGCCTGCGGCGTCACCTCGCCGATCGGCTTGCCGGTGCCGTTGACCACCGCGAACGGCTTGTTGGCGGCAACGATACCGGCCGAGAAGCTGGCGATCTTGGCATCCGGCGCCACCGCGCCGCCATGCTCCGAGCCGTCGCAGGCGCGCATCAGGCTGCGTGCCGAAATCACCTTGGCGCGGTCGACGTCGCGGGTGAATTCGGCGACATAGTCGGTCGCCGGGTTGACCACCAGCTCTTCCGGCGTGCCGATCTGGATGACCTCGCCATCCTTCATGATGGCGATGCGGTCGGCCAATCGGATCGCCTCGTCGAAATCATGGGTGATGAAGACGATGGTCTTGTGCAGCATGGTCTGCAGCCGCATCAACTCGTCCTGCATTTCGCGGCGGATCAGCGGATCGAGCGCCGAGAACGGCTCGTCGAGGAACCAGATTTCCGGTTTTGTCGCGAGGCTCCGGGCGATGCCCACACGCTGCTGCTGGCCGCCGGACAATTCGCGCGGATAGAAATGCTCGCGGCCACGGAGCCCAACGAGTTCGATCACCTCGCGCGCCCGTGCCTCGCGTGTCGGCCGATCCTGCCCCTGGATGCTGAGCGGGAAGGCGATGTTCTCCAGCACGTTGAGATGCGGCAGCAGCGCAAAATTCTGGAACACCATGCCCATGCGATGGCGTCGCAACTCGATCAGCGCTGCATCCGAAATCTTCAGCAGATCCTTGCCCTCGAATTCGACCTTGCCGTGGGTCGGCTCGACCAGCCTCGACATGCAGCGCACCAGCGTCGACTTGCCGGAGCCCGACAGGCCCATGATGATAAAAATCTCGCCCTGGCGGATTTCGAGGTCGACGGCGCGCACCGCGCCGACCAGCCCGGCGGCGGTGACGTCGGCCATGCTGGCCTTGCCGTCGCGTTCGCGGATGAAATTGGCCGCGTTCGATCCGAACAGCTTCCAGACATTGCGGCAGGCAAGCTTTATCGGGCGGGCATCTTTTGGCGTGCCCGCCCCCTTGGCGCCCTGTTCAGTCTTGTCCGTCATTCAAACGTCCTTCTGGAACACCAAGAACCGAGGCCCGGCTGATCAGCAGCCGGGTCTCATCTTCCAGTCGGAACGATCACTGCGCCCAGGCTTTCCAGTCGGCTTCGTGGGCGGCGATCCAGGCGGCCGCGACGTCTTCCGGCGTCTTGCCGCCGAGATCGATCTCGCCGCTCATCTTGTTGAGTTCGTCGGTGTCGACCGTGTAGGCCTTGGCCACCTTGTAGGCGACCGGCCATTTGTCCTTCATGCCGGCCCAGGAGTACTTCCAGATCTCGCCATGCGGCTTGCCGCAATCATATTTGGCGTCGGGATTGGTGCCCCATTTCGGGTCGCTGTAGCACTCGGGCGTGTATTCGGGGAACTCAACCCACTCGCCCTTGTACTTGGCCGGCGCCCAATGCGGTGAGTAGATCCACAGCATGATCGGCGCCTTGCGCTGATAGGCCGAGTCCAGTTCCGCGAACATCGCCGCGTCGGTGCCGGCATGGATGACGGTGAAGGGCAGTTTCAGCGCTTCGACGCGCTCGTCGTCAAAGCCTTCCCATGTTACCGGGCCGCCGAGATAGCGCCCCTTCGGTGCGGTCTCCGCCGTCGAGAAGGCTTCGGCGCATTTCGGATCCTTCAGCGCTTCCCAGTTAGGCAGGCCGGGGCACTTCTCCTTCATGTATTCGGGAAACCACCATTCTTCCTTGGCCTTGGGGCCGAGCTTGCCCAGCCGTTCGGTCTGGCCTGTCGCATCGGAGGCCTTCATGGCCTCGCCGGCGGTCGTGTCCCAGAATTCCATGCCGACATCGAGATCGCCATTGGTGAGACCGGTGGTCAGGCTGGAGAGGTAGTCGGCGGTCGGATATTCGACGGTATAGCCGAGCTTTTCCAGGATGCCGCCGAGGATCTTGGCGTTGAGGTTGACGCTGGTCCAGTCGAACAGCGCGATCTTGATCGGATCGTTGGATTCCGGTGCGGCGGCTTGGGCGGAAGGTGTCAGCAGGCTTAATGTCGCGAGCGCGACGGCGCTCATCGAGAGTTTCGAGATCTGGCTGCGAAATGACATGCTTGTTCTCCTTCAAGCTGTGAAAATTATCGTTCGTTCCCTTCTTGCGGCTTTTTCTTGATTGTGTTGGAAAGACTGGTCTTTGCGCAAGACCGTCGGCGCCAAATTATTGCCCCGGCTTTGGCCAGTGCAGGCAAGATGGTACTCAGTTCTGGTGATAATGGAACAGGATCGGAGTGTCGGCGTCATGACTGCCGACGGATCGCTGAGGGAGCGGTCATCTGCGGATCGATTGCCAGTCCTGCGGCGCCCTGCAAGGTGCGAGCCATCAAGGTCGTATGATCTCGGCTACCCGCCTGGTAAGCCCCATCTCGCCAAGGCCGTTTCATAGGATGAAATTATATATACCAAGGTTCATGTCGCGCAACGACTAACGCTTCGCGAGACGTACAAATTCAGACTGCAGGCGAAGCTGAGCTCTTACCAGCAGACGTAGCCGCCATCGACAATCAGGTCGAGGCCGGTGACGAAGCTCGCTGCGCGGCTGGCGAGGAACACCGTCGGCCCGACCATTTCCTCCGGCGCCGCCATGCGCCCCATCGGCGTGTCGCGCTTGAAGATCTTCACCTCTTCCGCCACCTCTGGCCGCTTGTTCATCGGAGTCAGCGTGTAACCGGGACTAACCACATTGACGCGCAGGCCGCGATCGGCCCACTCCATGGCGAGGCTCCTGGACATGTGGATGACGGCAGCCTTCGAAGAGTTGTAGTGCGCCTGCGTCAGGCCGCGGTTGACGATGGTGCCCGACATCGAGGCGATGTTGATGATCGAGCCCTTGCCTCGCGCCAGCATCTTGCGCGCTTCGGCCTGACAGGACAGGAACACGCCGGCGACATTGACGTCGTGAACCTTCTGCCACGTCTCCAGCGGCATCGTCTCGGCGGGCTCGGAGCCGGCAATGCCGGCATTGTTGACGGCGACGGTCAGCGCACCGAGTTCGCTCTCGACGCGATCGATCGCCGCCGCGAGATCGCTCTGCGATGTCACTGTACCGGTCAGCACCAGCGCTTTGCGGCCGAGCGCCGTGATCCGGTGCGCGGTTTCGTCCAGCCCACCCTTCGATGCATGGCCGAAACAGGCGACGTCAGCGCCTGCCTCGGCGAGCCCGATCGCGATTGCCTGGCCGATGCCGCTGCCGGCGCCGGTGACCAGCGCGACATCGCCGTTCAGTTTGAAAAGATCCATCGAGTGCCCTCCCTGGCCCAGGGAGGGTATGCGCTGAGCCGTGCTTCGATCAAGCGCCCGCGCGCAAATGGCTCAAGCGGCGTCGATACTCAGAAATAACCGCTCGACGCGGCCGTGGCTTCCTTCGGGATTTCGACGCCGTCGACCAGGATCTTGTCGACCAGTTCGTGGTGGAAGCAGACCAGCCCCTTGATGCGCTCCGCCTCGTGCACCGGCTCGGGATAATACCAGACCAGGTTCTCGTGACGCTTGGCCTTGGTCGTCACGTGATAATAGTTGGAGATGCCCTTGTAAGGACAGCGCGAAATGTAGCGGCTGGGCGCGAACATATCGAGCCGCGTGTCGGCGATCGGCAGATAGTGGCGCACCGGATGGCCGGTCTCGAACAGGAACACGCCGCGGCGTGAATCGGCGACCTGTTCGCCGTCGAGAATGACCTGCACGCGCCGCGACGACGGGAGGCAGTCGACCCGGCGGAACGGATCGCGGGCGTGGACGAAGATCTCCTCGTCCTCCTCGAACCAGTGTCCCATCTTGCTCCAGGTGAACGACATGTAGTCGGATATTGGCGGACAGCCCTTGACCGGATCGAGATAGCGCCAGGCCGCGTCCTCGACCAGCGTGATGCCGGTGTTGAGTGAATAGTGGGTGGCTGTGCCCTTGAACGGGTCCTCTGTCGTCGTCTTGCTCGGCAGCAGGAATTCCTCGCGAACGTCGCCGATCGGGAAGTAGTAGACCGGCAGGTGATCGGATTCGTAGAACACCAAGGCATTGGTCGTATCGGCCACGGTCATCGATCCCACCTGCACACGCAGGCGCTTCTGCGTCGGCATGGTGAAGGCTATGTAGCCCGGCTCGAATTCATACTGCACGATGGTGTCGAGCAGCGGAAAATGCGGCCCACGGCCGCGCAGATGGGGCTTGCGAATGGTAGTCTCCCGTTTTGTTTCTTTTGTCATCGGGCGCTGGCGCACGATCAGCTCAACGACACGCGGTCGAGCAGCAGGCCGGCCGCGATCGGCGGAAGGCCGCTGACATTCTTGCGCACCGGCACCAGCAGATCGGGGAAATAGCTGAAGATGACAGGCGTCTCGTCGAGCAGCAATTTCTGGATGTCAGAGGCGGCAGCGCGCTGCGCGCCGGCATCGAGCGCCTTGAGATAGCTGGTGACCATGCCATCATAGGCCGGGCTCTTGAAATGCGCCGCGTTCCAAGGGCCGTCGCTGACCAACGGGCTCTTGAGGAAGACGTTTGGCACGCTGCGATGCGCGTAGTCGGTGATGCCGAGCGGGCTGTCCAGCCAGTCCGACTGGCCGAACACCGCTTTGCCGTAATATTTGTCCTGGTCCTCGATGTTGAGCGAGATGCGCGCACCGATCTCCTTGGCGAAATTCTGGAACAATTGCGCATAGCCCGGAATGTCGGAATAGCGCAGCGTGGTCAGCGTGATGTCGAAGCCTTCGGCGAGACCCGCCGCCTCGAGCAACTGCTTGGCCTTGGCGATGTCCTGGACGCGTTGCGGCACCGACTTGTCGGTCGCCGGGAAGGCCGGCGCGAACGGGCTGTCATTGCCAGTCGCCGCCATGCCGCGGCACAAGCCGTCGACCAGCTTGGCGCGGTCGATGCACAGCGCCAGCGCCTGGCGCACGCGCTTGTCGGTGAAGGGGCCGGTGTCGCAGCGCATGTGCAACTGGCGGTGCGCGGTCGAAGCGACACGCAAGACGGTGATATCAGGACTGTTCAGCACGACCTGGCTGACATCGAGCGGGACGGCATCGAGAATGTCGACCTCGCCGGCCTGCAGCGCCAGGATGCGCGGCTGCACATCGCCGTAGAACTTGAATTCGAGCCGGTCGGGCAGCGCCTTCTCACCCCAATAGTCGGGGTTGCGGATGAAGGTCGCGCCGACCTTTGGCGTGTAGCTTTCCAACCGGAACGGTCCGGTGCCTTCGAACGTCTTTTCGTAATCGCCCTTGTAGCTCGCCGGCAGGATGACGGCGTTGTAATTGTCGATCGACACTGAATAGGGAAAGCTGCCATTCGGCGCATCGAGATGGAAGGCGACGGTGTGGTCGTCGACCTTCCGGGTGCCGCCCTTCGAAAGAAGGCCTTTGAACACCGAAAGCGCGTTGGAAGCGCCGTTGGGATCGGCCAGCCGGTCGAAGGTCGCGACGACGTCGTCGGCCTTGAAATCCTCGCCATTGTGGAATTTCACGCCCTTGCGCAGCTTGAAGGTCCACACGCTGCCATCCTCGTTCGGCGCCCAGCTCTCTGCCAGCACAGGCTTCAAAGTGAGGTCCGGCTGCGTGATGCAGAGAAACTCGGCGGTTTGGAAAACCAGCTGGTAGCTGCCGCTGTCATAGTAGGTGACGGGATCGATGGCGCCGCCCGGCGTCGCCACGCCGGCGCGCACCGTGCCGCCCGGCTTGCCCTCGGCGCGGGCCTGCTGGGTGCCGAGGCCGGCGGCCGCGACAAGGCTGCCCAGGAACGGCAAGGAAAGCCCAAGCACGCTGCCATGGCGCAGGAAGTCACGGCGGTCCATCCTGCCGGCCAGCAATTCGTCAACAGCGGAATTTTCGATTGCAGTGAGTGTTCTGCGAGCGTTGTCGATCATCCGGATTCCTCGCTTGTCTTGGGGTTCAGCCATCTAGTTCATTGTTGACTGCCGCCGGAAAGCGATATTTTTTGATAGGAGTCATCGAAATTTTCGATGCAGGAGGTGGGCATGGACACTGAGAATCTGCGCAGCTTTCTCGAAGTCGCCACCCATGGCAGCTTCACCGTCGCGGCCAGCCGGCTCAACCTCGCCCAGTCCACCGTCAGTGCGCGGATCAGGGGGCTGGAGGAGCAGTTGGGCCGCCGGCTTTTCGTGCGCGACCGCGATGGCGTCACGCTGACGCCGGCCGGCCGGCAGTTCCTGCCGCATGCCTCGTCGATCACCCGCACCTGGGAGCAATCGCGGCAGGACATCGCCGTTCCCGATGGTTACGAGACCTTGCTGCGGCTGACCGCGCCGGCCTATCTGTGGGACCGCATCACCTCGCCATGGGTCGAGTGGATGCGCGCCAGGCGGCCGAACGTGGCGCTGCGGCTGGAGGGCAGCTTTCCGGACTCGGCGATCGACCAGCTGGCGGAAGGCCTGCTCGACATCTGCATCCTCTATCTGCCGCGACCGCATCCCGGCATTGTCTACGAGACGCTGGCCGTCGATCAGGTCGTGCTCGTCCAGCACGCCGCACAGACCAAGCCATGGACCGAAAACTATATCCTGATGGACTGGGGGCTGGAGTTCCGCATCGAGCACGACCGCGCCTTTGCCGGCATGGTCAAGCCGGCGATTTCGGCCGGGCTGGTCTTCATCGGGCTTCAGCACGTGCAGTCGCAGCAGGCCGCCGCCTATCTGCCGCTCAGTGCCGTCAGCGGTCATATCGAGCGCGGCGAGATGCGGCGCATCGACAACGCTCCGGTATTCCAACGGCCGATCTACCTCGCCTATCCCTCGAATCCCGTGTCTTCGGATGTTCTGGATGTCGCGCTCACAGGCCTGCGCACGCTGGCCAGAGACTGGGCCGAAGGGCAGGGTTTTTCAGAAGGTGACCGTGCTCTCAGCATGGCCGGCCAGATCTGACCGGCCAAGCCACGCGAGCGAGAGCGCTATGCCGGCTCGGTCACGACCGCTCTCTGCAGCCTGGCCAGTTCGGCGTAAGGAATGTGGCAGCGGATCGAATGGCCGGGCTGGGCCTCGCCGAGTGGCGGCTCCTGCTGTTCGCAGATCGGGCCGATCTTGCGCGGGCAGCGCGTGTGGAACACGCAGCCCGAAGGCGGATTGGTGGCGCTGGGGATTTCGCCGTCGAGACGAATGCGTGCCGTCTCGGTCTGGTCGAGTTTGGGCACCGCCGACAAAAGCGCCTCGGTATAGGGGTGATGCGGTCCGGAAAAGACGTCTTCCGATGGCCCAAGTTCCATGATGCGGCCGAGATAGAGCACGGCGATCTTGTCGGAGAGGTAACGCACCACGGCAAGGTCGTGCGAGATGAAGATGTAGCTGACGTCTTCCTTCGACTGCAGGTCGGCGAGCAGATTGAGGATGGCAGCCTGCACCGAAACGTCGAGCGCCGAGGTCGGTTCGTCGCAGACGACGATGCGCGGGTCGCCGGCGAAGGCGCGCGCGATGGCGACGCGCTGCTTCAGGCCGCCGGAGAGCTGGCGTGGCTTGACCGCAAGATGGCGGTCGGTGAGCCGGACCGAGCGGACAAGGTCATTGAGGCGCGACTCCAGCGCCTTGCCGGAGAGGCCGGCCAGCCGCTTCAGCGCCCGGCCGATCAGGTGGCGGATCGAATGCGAGCGGTTGAGTGCGGAGTCCGGATTCTGGAAGACGATCTGCATCGCCTTGATCTGATCGTCGCTGCGGTTCTCCAGCCTGGGCGCCAGCGCCTTGCCCTCGAGTTCGATGGTGCCGCCGTCATCGGGCGGCACCAAGCCGAGCAGCAGCCTGGCGAAGGTCGTCTTGCCGCTGCCGGACTCACCGACCAGCCCGAGCGTCTCGCCGGGTCGCAAATCGAGCGAGACATCCTTGACGGCGCGCAGTGCATGGCCATGGCTGGCATAGGTCTTGTTCAGCCCGGCGACGCGCAGCACCGGTGCGGCTGCCGCCTTTGGGACAGGCGCCACATCGCTCGGTGTCTCGCGCGGCAGCGCCTGCGCCTTGTCGTGATGGAAGCAGCGCGACAGCCGGCCGCCCAGATCGTAGAGCGGTGGCAATTCGCTGCGGCAGCGATCGTCGGCGAGCGCGCAGCGATCGGCGAAGGCGCAGCCCTTGATGTCGGCCCCGATGCCGGGCAGGAAACCCGGAATGGTGTCGAGCCGGCCCTGATCCTTGCGTTGGCCCCCGCGCGGCAGGCAACGCAGCAGGGCGACCGTGTAGGGATGGCGCGGATCGTTAAACACGACCTCCGTCGGCCCTTCCTCGACCAGCATGCCGGCATAGAGCACGCCGACCCGGTCGCACATGTTGGAAACGACGGCGAGGTTGTGGCTGATGAACAGGATAGAGGCCGACAGTTCCTGCCTGAGCTGTGCGATCAGGTCGAGCACTTCGGCCTCCACCGTCGCATCGAGGCCGGTGGTCGGCTCGTCGAGGATCAGCATCGACGGATCGTTGGCCAGCGCCATGGCAATCGCCACGCGTTGCTGCATGCCGCCGGAAAGCTGGTGCGGGTAGCGCTGCATGACGCTGACGGGGTCGGAGATGCGCACGCGGTTCAGCATCGCAATCGCCCGGTCGGTTGCCGCTCGTCCCGAAACGCCGCCGAGTTCAAAAATCTCGGTCAGCTGACGGCCGACGCGGATCGATGGGTTCAGCGCCTTGCCTGGGTCCTGATAGACCATGGAGACGCTTTCCGCGCGCGCCCGCCTGAGCGCTTCGGCGTCAAGTTTCATCACGTTCTGGCCGTCGAGCGAGATCGCGCCGCCGGTGATCGAGCCATTTCTCGGCAGATAGCGCACGACGGTGAGCGCCACTGTCGACTTGCCGCAACCGGATTCGCCGACCAGCCCATAGGCTTCGCCCTGGCCGATGGTGAGGCTGAGGTTGCGTAGCACGGCGCGATTGCGGCCGGCGACGCGGTAGGCAACCGAAAGATCGGTGAGTTCGAGTGCGTTTTCGGCCTTGGCGGAGTTAGTCATTGAGCGCTCCGTGAACGCCGTCGGCCGCCAGATTGACGCCGATCACCAGCGAAGCGATGGCGAGCGCATCGAACAGCACCGTCCACCAGAAGCCGCCGCCGATCATGCCGTAATTGTTGGAGATCGAGAGCCCCCAGTCGGGTGAGGGCGGCTGGATGCCGAAACCCATGAAGGAGAGCGTGGCGACCGCGAAAATGGCGTAGCCGAGCCGCACGGTGGTTTCGACCAGGATCGGCGGGATGACGTTGGGCAGGATCTCGACGAACATCGTATGCAGTGCACTTTCATGCCGAAGCTGTGCGGCGGCGACATAGTCGAGTTCGCGCTCGGCCAGCACCGCCGAGCGCACGGTGCGCGCAATGATCGGCGCGAAGCTGAGACCGATGACGACGATGACCGTGGTTTTGGAGGTGCCGAGCGCGACGATGGCCAGCAGCGCGACGATGACCACCGGGATCGCCATGAAGGCTTCCAGGATGCGGCTGACGACATCGTCGACGAGACCGCGAAAATAGCCGGTAAGGAGGCCGAGCCCCGTGCCGGCCACTGTCGCCAGCAAGGTTGCCAGCGGTGCGACGGTCAGGATGTCGCGCGAACCGACGATGACGCGCGAGAAGACGTCGCGGCCGATCTGGTCGGTGCCGAACCAGTGTTCGGAAGAGGGCGGCGCCAGCGCGTTGATGATGTCGTCGGCAAGCGGATCGTAAGGTGCGAAATGCTCGCCCAACAGCGCACAGGCAACCCAGAACAGCACGATGGCGAAACCGACAAGGAATGTGCGCGAGCGCAGCAGCGAGAAAAAGACCTCCGCCAGCGGGCCGCGCCGGCGCGTGTCGTCTGGTGTCGGAGAGCTGGTTTGGACGGCGCTCATTGATCTGACCCCAGACGGATACGCGGATTGAGCACGGAATAGAGGAAGTCGGCGACAAGGGTGGCCAAGGCATAGACAATGCCGATGGTGAGGATGCCCGACTCCAGCATCGGGAAATCCTTGCCGCGCGCGGCGGTGAAGATCAGCGACCCGATGCCCTGGTAGCGAAACAGCGTTTCGATGACGACAAGGCCGCCGATGAGGTAGCCGGTCTGCGTCGCGATGACGGTGATGGTCGGCAGCAGCGCATTGCGCAGCACATGCCGCCAGATCACCGTGCGCCAGGGCAGGCCCTTCAGCACGGCCGTTCGCGTGTAGTCGGAATCGAGCGCCTCGATCATGCCGGAGCGTGCCATGCGGGCGATGTAGCCGAACAGCACCAGGAACAGCGGCAGCGAGGGCAGGATCAGGTAATAGAGCTGCGTGAAGAAGCCGGCGTCGCGCGGCCATGCGGCCGATATCGGCAGCCAGCGCAGCCAGACACCAAAGATCAGGATCAGGATGATGCCGGTGACGAATTCCGGCAGCACCGTCACCGACAGGCCGCCGAGACTGATGATGCGGTCGAGCGGGCGGTTGAGGTTGAATGCGGCGACGACGCCGCCGAGGATGCCGATCGGCACCACCAGCACGAAGGCGACCGCCGCCAGCTTCATCGAATTGCCGAGCGCATCGATGACGAAAGGCGCGACCGGCGAGCGGAAGATGTAGGACGTACCCATGTCGCCCTGGACGAAGTTGGAGATCCAGCTCCAGTATTGCGTTAGCAGCGGGCGATCGACGCCGAGCGTGTGATTGAGCGCGTCGACCGCGCGCTGGTCGGCGAACGGGCCCAATATGGCGCGCCCGACATTGCCGGGCAGCACCTGGCCGCCCAGGAACACCATGATGCTGAGCAGGAACAGCGTGACGAGCGACAGCGAGACACGCCGGACAAGGAAGGAGAGAATGGCTAGGACTCCTTGTGGAGCCAGCCCCCATGCGGGAGCTGGCTGTTAGAGGATTGGCTTTCCCTTCCGTTCAGGCCTTCGATGCCTTGTCGAGGAACAGCTGCGACATGGCGGTCGGCTGCACGCCGGCCACACCCTTCGCCGTCGCCGTGAGATAGTCGTAGAAATAGCCGAAGATGACAGGCGTTTCCTCGAGCAGCAGCTTCTGGATCTTGCCGGCGTCGGCCTTCTGTGCCTCGAGGTCGAGGGCTGCGATGTAGCTGGTCGCCAGCGCGTCATAGTCCTTGTTCTTGAAGTGTGCCGCGTTCCAGGTGCCTTCACTCTTCAGCGGTGCCGCGAGATAGACGTTCGGCACGCCGCGGTGACCATAGTCGGTGATGCCCATCACCGAATCCAGCCAGTTCGACTTGCCGAACACCGCGTCTCCGTAATAGCCGCTTTGGTCGAGGATGTTGAGGTCGAGTTGGACACCGATCTCCTTGACCCAGTTTTGGATTAGCTGGGCGTATTCGGGGATTTCCAGGTAGCGTTCGGTGGTCAGGGTTATCTTGAAGCCCTGGCCAAGGCCGGCTGCTTCCATAAGCTGCTTGGCCTGGGCGATATCCTGCTTGCGTTGCGGCACGCTCGTATCGGTCGAAGGATAGACGGCGGCGAACGGGCTGTCATTGCCTAGAGCGGAGCGTCCCTTCATCAGGCCGGCGGCCAGCTTGTCGCGATCGAGGCAGAGCGCAATGGCACGGCGCACGCGCGCATCCTTCAACGGACCCTCGTCGCAGCGCATGTGCAGTTGCTGATGGGCCGACGACTTCAGGCTGATGATGTCGACGTTCGGATCGTTGAGCAGAGCGACGCCGGCCAGCACGGGCATCTGGTTGATGATGTCGACCTGTCCGCCCTGCAGCGCCAGGATCTGCGGCTGCATATCGGTGAAGAAGGTGAATTCGGTGCGTTCCGGCAGTGCCTTCGGACCCCAATAGTCTTCGTTGCGGACGAAGGAGGCGCCGACCTTTGCCGTGTATTTCTCTATTCTGAACGGCCCGGTGCCGTCGAAGCTCTTCTCGTAGTCGCCCTTGTAACTCGCCGGGATGATGACGGCGTTGTAGTTGTCGGACGACAGCATGTAGGGGAAGTTGCCGTTCGGCGCATCGAGGTGGAATTCCACCGTGTAGTCGTCGACCTTCTTGGAGGCGCCCTTCTGCAGGATGCCGGTGAACACCGACAGCGCATTGGACGAATTGGCCGGATCGGCAAGGCGGTCGATGCTGGCCACGACGTCGTCGGCCTTCATCTCCCCGCCGCTGTGGAATTTTACGCCCTTGCGCAGCTTGAAGGTCCACACCGTGCCATTGTCGTTCGGCTTCCAGCTCTCGGCCAGCGCCGGTTGCAGCACCAGGTCGGGACCGTCGACACAAAGGAATTCCGCAACCTGCTGCATCACCAGCAGGCCGCCGGCGTCCGCAATGGTGACCGGGTCGATCGTTGCCGCCGGCACGCTGCTGGCGACACGGATGGTGGCGCCGGGTGCGCCCTGGGCGCGCGCCAGCGACGGCATGCCGCCAAGGCCGGCGGCCATGCCGATGCGGCCCAGCAGCGGCAGCGACAGGCCGAGCAGGCTGCCGTGACGGACGAAGTCGCGGCGGCTGACACGACCGTCGACAAGGCCGTCGATCAGGTGATTTTCAAGCGGCGTGCGATTGCGCCGGATCAGGTCGAGAATGCTGTAGTTCTTGCTCATGGGTTTTTACCCTTTCCCCTATTCTTATGGTTGACGAAATTTCGTGGATTGCTCCATTTTTCGGCCGCCAGAGAGGTCTGTCGACCGAAACTTTAGCATGCGGTTTTGTCCGGTCCATCCAGTCGTGACGTGGACGTGCCGGATTCCTGGCTGCACTGCTGCCGCCGTCTAGTTCAGCGGCAAACGGCGATAGGTTCCGGGCTTTGCCGGGTCATGATACTTGTTGCACGGTCCTTTCTCGGTAAAGTCTCTGTGACAGGCAGCGAGGTTCTCGCGCGACAAGGTGACGCCGAGACCGGGACCTTCCGGAACGCGCACGAAATTGTTCCTTGGCGAAAACGGCCCTTCCTCGGTGACATCCATCGGCAGCATGCGAAACAGCGACTGGTTCGGCTCCCTGATCCAACCAAGTGCCGCGCACAGGTGCAGATAGGCGGCACTGCCGATGCCGCTGTCGCCGCTGTAGCACCAGAAATCGATGCCGGCGTGCTCGCAGGCGCCAACGAAGCGCAGCAGCCGGCCGATGCCGCCATGCGTTGTCGGGTTGCCGACGAACGCGTCCGGAACCTTGGTTTCCATGGCGCGCGCAATGTCGATGTTGTGGGTCGAGAACGGGATCGAGCAATGGCGCCGCAATTCGCGCATCTCCTCGATGGTCGCCACCGGATCCTCCCAGTTGCGCACGCCCAACTCTTCCAGCGGGCGCGCCAGCCGCCGCGCGGTGCTGAGCGAATAAGCCTGGTTGGAATCGATACGGATCATCGCGTCGTCGCCGAGTTTCTTGCGGATCAGCTCGACCATCCTGAGCGAGACTTTCGGATCTTCGGTCGAGAACTTGCCTTCGAAGAAGGTCGTTCCATGCGTCTCGTGCAATTCGACGCAATAGTCGGCGACTTCCTCGGGCGTCGTCTCGCCCTTCACCTTTGGCCCGTCACCGCGCAGCGAAAAATAGTCGGTGAACGGGATGTCCTTGCGCACGGCGCCGCCAAGCAACTGGTAGAGCGGCTGGTTCCACGCCTTGCCGCGCAGGTCCCACAAAGCCATCTCGATGGCGCCGAAAGCCATGATGCGGGTGCGGTCGTTGATCGACTGCACGCCGGTCCAGAAGGGCAGGCAGACATGCTCGGCGCCGGCGATGTCGAAGGCATCGCGCCCGACCAGACGCTGGCCAAGGATATCATTGATGATCGCCGCCGCCGCCGGGGTCGGCGCCTCGCCAAGGCCGATCAAGCCATCCTCGGTCTCGACCTCGACAATGGTGGGCGAAAATCCGTCGAGCTCGCCGAACACCCAGGCATAGGGCGCCTCGAGGCGCAAATTGATCGGCGTGGCTTTGATGCTGCGGATCTTCATCTCAGCGGCCGACCTCGAAGAAGGGCTTCCCGAGCAAATCGGGAACGACATCGATGCCAAGGCCGGGGCCATCTGGAACGCCCATGCGGCTGCCGGTGACCGGGGGCATGTTCGACGCCGTGCGCACCGTCACCCATTCATGGAAGGCGATGGCATGCAGCCGGCGCTCTTCCGGCGTCGACAGCGACAGATGCGCCATCGCCGCGGTGTCGATCTCGGCGCCGCCCGTGTCCTCGACCGTGATCATGAAGCCGAGGTCGACGGCAACGTCGCGGATCTGGCGCGTCTTCGTCACCCCGCCAAGGCGCGAGATCTTCAGGGTCAGCCCGTCGGCCGCGCCCAGGCGATGGATTTCCAGCATCGCCTCGAGCGAGGTGACGGATTCGTCGAGCACCATCGGCTTGTCGAGCATGCGGCGCACCGACATGTTTTCATCGATCGTGGTGCAGGGCTGCTCTAACGTGTAGTCGATGCTGCGCGTCGCGTCGGCGAACTGGCGAGCCTGATAGGGCGTCCAGCCGGCATTGGCGTCGCAGAAGATGACCGTGCCTTTCGGCACCGAGGCTGCGACCGCGGTGACACGCTCGATGTCGTCATGGACATTGCCGCCGACCTTGACCTGCAGCCGGTGGAAGCCGTCCTTGACGATGCGCTTGGCCAGCGCGGCCATGGCGTCGACGCTGCCGTGCGTGACGACCTTGTAGAGTTCTGCGGTGTCGCTTTCCTTGCCGCCGAGCAGCGTGACCAGCGGCACGTCGGCGGCGCGCGCCGCCAGATCCCAGCAGGCCATGTCGAGCGCCGACTTGATGTAGGGATGACCCTTGAACACCGTGTCCATCAGCCGCCCGATGCTGGCCAGCCCGCGCGGATCGCGGCCGATCAGATGCGGCGCGATCTCGACCACGCCGGCGCGAACGCCGGCGGGGAAGGCGGCCGAGTAAAAATTGCCGAGCGGCGCCATCTCGCCCCAGCCGGTGATGCCGCTGTCTGATGCAATGGACACGATCACCGCGTCGAAAGCGTCGGCCTCGCGCCCCTTCGACATGCGGTATGGCCCGTCCACGAAGGGCTGCACGACATGGTAGGCCTTGATGGTTTCGATCTGCACGTGTCTTGTCCGCTGTCTGTGATGGTGGGGAACGGGTCAGGCGCCCCTCGACGGGCGTTGTTCGAGGCCGCGCGCGTAGGCAAGCAACTCCTCGAAATCGAGATCGATGTGCTCCCTGGCATGGCGCTGGGCTGCACGCATGTCCTTGCCCTTCAGCAACCGCACATAGGTTTCGTGAACGTCTTCGGCCGGCACCGGCTCATTGCGGGCATGCTGGTGGAGCGCAAAATACATCTGCAGCCGGCTGGTCAGCCGTTGCCAGGTTTCCAGCAGCACCGAATTGTCGGCCCATTCGTAGATCAGCCCATGCAGTTGCAGCGCTGTTTCGATTTGGCGTGTCGTGTCCAACGCGCGGGTCGCCTGCTTCACGGCTTCGTGGCGCCGGTCGAGCTCGTCGAAAAAGCGCTGGTCGCGCAGCGGCCACGCCCGCTCGATGGCCAGCTCGTCCATCACCTTGTTGAACGAATAGGCATCGTCGATGTCCTTGGCTGTGACCTCGATGACGAAGGTGCCGGCATAGGGGATGCTGGTCAGGATGCCTTCCTGGACCAGTTCGCGCATTGCCTCGCGCAACGGCGCGCGGCTGACCCGCATCTGTTCGGAAATCCGCAGCTCGTTGAGCTTCTGGCCGGGTGCGAGCTGCCCGGTCAGGATCGCGCGCCGCAACAGCGCGACGATCTCGGCGCGTCGCGTCGTGTCCGCAATCGGACTGAAATCCGCTTTCGCCATTCGGCCACTCCCAGGGAAATCGAAAGCAAGACAAGCAGATTGTCGACAATCTAACAAGAGGTCATCTTCGGATTCTTGGGGGCCGTTGGCATGTCGGCCTTTCGGTCTCAGGCGGCACGGCCGTAGAAGCCGACCCGCTCCTCGGGGCTGAACATCACGCCGGGCTTTTCATAGTAGGAAAACACCGCGATCATGCGCTCGCGCTCGCCTTCGACCGTGGTGACGCGATGCGCGGTGTTTTTGCCGCGGAAGACATTCAGCGTGCCGGGCTTCATGCGCAGGATCTTTGCATCGGGGTCGCGCCCGTCCAGCAGCCTTGCGACGCCGTCATAGTTGGGATTGCCGTCAGATCGCAGATCGGTGCGGTATTCGAGGTCGCCGCCGTATTCCGCTGCCTGCAGCAGCAGCGTCGTCGTGAATTCGGAACGATCGAAATGCCAGTTCAAAGCCTCGCCGGCGCGATAGGCCATGA
Organism: Mesorhizobium sp. WSM4808; assembly: GCF_055811675.1. Classification (NCBI taxonomy): domain Bacteria; kingdom Pseudomonadati; phylum Pseudomonadota; class Alphaproteobacteria; order Hyphomicrobiales; family Phyllobacteriaceae; genus Mesorhizobium; species Mesorhizobium sp. WSM4808. The sequence continues at coordinate 27,816 of NZ_JBVVQX010000014.1, read as the reverse complement.
CATTGGTTCGCGCCAGCGGATCCTGCATGACATGCAGCCTGGTCTTGCCCATCGTCGCTGCCAGGAAGCGCAGTAGCGGTTCGTATTCGTAGATGGCGAGCACGACACTGCCAGGAATCTGGTCGGCACAGACGGTGTGGCTGATGGTCTCCACCTTGCGCAGCGCCGGATGGTCGGGTGCAAGCTCGGGGATTTCAGGCTTGAAGTAGATGTTGTGCATCCGCTTGTGCACATGCGAGCGCGCGGCCATCACCGGCTGGATTTCGCGCACGGCTTGTTCCGCCACGCCGGGGCGCAAAAACCCTTCCAGATTGAACATGCCGTCGGCTTCGAGCGCGGCGACGGATTGTTCGACAAGGCGCTGCCATTCAGCGCTGCCTTCGCGGTCGAGCGGATAGCGGTCGAGATCGAGGATGTCTTTCATCGTCATGGCTCCGAAGGTTTCGAGCCTATGAGACGGCAAAAAATCTTTCTCTCAACGTCGAAAATAATTAAGATTGAGCAAGAAAAACTTATGGATCTGTTGTGGAACGGTTGCCGCCGCTGAATGCGATCAAGGCTTTTGAAGTTGCCGCCCGTGCCGGCAGCTTCACCTTGGCCGCTTCTGAACTCGGCGTGTCCTCTGCAGCGGTCAGCCAGCAGATACGCAATCTTGAGAACTGGTTCGGCAAGCAATTGTTCGTGCGCACCGGCAACCGCATCGCGCTCACCGATGCCGGCCACGCCATCTATCCACAGACGGCGAAGGCGCTAGGAGACATCGCCGCCATAGGCCAGCGCATGCTGGAGGGCGGGATGCGGACGCGCCTGGTCGTCAGCGTGCCGTTCTCGCTGGCCGAACTGTGGCTGGCGCCGAGGCTGGCGGTACTTCTCGATGCCTTTCCGCAGATGGCGATCGACGTTCGGGTCGAGGACGATCCGGTCGACCTGATGCGCCAGAACATCGACCTGCGCATCAGCTATGGCGATTATCACTATCCCGGATTGAAACTCGTCCGTCTCGTCCATGACGACGTCCTGCCTGTCTGCGCACCGGAATTCTGGCACCGGCACGGCAATGGCGATACCAGTCTGGCGGATTTGCACGAGAGCCAGTTCATCCACACCAATTGGGGGCCGAACTATGCCTCGCACCCGACCTGGGCTGACTGGTTTGCGGCCTCCGGCGGCAGCCGCTCACCCAACCCGTCGCACGGGCGGCGCGTCGGCCTGTCCAGCCTTGCGATCGCCTCGGCAAGGCTGGGCCTGGGCATCGCGCTTGGCCAGCGGGTCATGGCGCGCGCCGATCTGGCGGCCGGTCGGCTGATTGCGCTCTCCTCCGTCTCGGTGCGCCTCGGGCATCCCTACTGTGCATTCATGCCGCCGGCCAAGGCCGACCGCGCCGATGTTGCCGGTCTGGTGGAACTGCTCAGTCGAGCGGCGCCCGCGACCTGTGGGAAGGTCGGGGCGCCGCGCTGAAGCCGGGTCCTGACGGGGGTGTTCAGGTGGCCGGCTTTTCCGGTATCGGCGATACAGGCGCTCCGGGTCCGATCTTCTGCAGATTGCCCGTGATCACCTGGTCGCCCTCGGCGACGCCGCTGAGGATGGCGACCTGACCGCCGCTCGTCGGTCCGAGCGAAACCAGCCGCTGGTCGACCGTGTTGTCCTTGCCGACGACATAGAGATATTTGCCGAGCTGGCTCGAGCCCAGCGCCGTCTGCGGCACCATCAGCGCGTCGGCCTGCTCTCTCACATGCAGCCGGACACGAACATATTGGCCGGGCAGCAGCGTGAACTTGCCGTTACCGATCGTTGCGCGCGCCGTGATCGTGCCGGTCGAGCGGTCGACCGAATTGTCGATGAAGGTAAGCTCGCCCTTCTGGCTGGCCTCGGTCTGGCCGGGGAGCAGCACCTCCACTTCGATCGGGCCGTTCGCACGGGCTTGCTCGATCTCGGCCAGATCCGTCTCGCTCGGGTTGAAGGTGACGTAGATCGGATCGAGTTGCACCAGCGTGTTGAGCACGGTGCCGGCAACGCTGACCAGCGTTCCGACCGAAGCCTGGTTGCGGCCGAGACGCCCGGCAAACGGCGCCCGGATTTCGGCGTAGCTCAGATTGAGCTCTGCCGTGCGGACCGCCGCTTGGTTGACCGCCAGCGACGCCTGTGCCTCGCGCAAGGTGCTGGTGCGCTGGTCGAAGCCGTCCTTGGCGAGGTAGCCGCTCTTGGCGAGCTCGGTGCCGCGACCGAGGTTGGAGCGGGCATAGTCGAGCGTCGCCGTATCGCGCTGCACTTGCGCCTTGGCCTGGTCGAGAGCCGCCTGGAAGTCGTCAGGCGAGATTTTGTAGAGAAGGTCGCCTTGCCGGACGTCGACGCCGTCGGCTGCGGTCTGCTCCTGCAGATAGCCCGGAATCCTGGCCTGCAAGGTGATGCTGCGGATCGGTTCCGTCCGCGCGGCATAGTCCAGGTAGATCGGGATCGTCTTCTTGACGACACTAACCACCGGCACCGGCATGACGAATGCCGCCGGAGCAGGCGTCGCCGCGGCCGTGCCGGCATTGAGGCTGAGGTTGCCCATGTCGAGCAGGTGGACGCTGGCCACCGAGATCGCTCCCAGCGCGACGGCCGTTCCCAACGCGATTTTCCATTTACGCATGATCAGTCTCCAATCTTATTCGGCCGCTTCCGCCAGGGGGCGCAAGGCGGGCTCAGTCGTTGGTTCATTGTCTTGAGAGGCGGGCTCGTCATTGCCGCGGCGTTCGCGCAGCTGTTCGATGACCGCGTAGAACACCGGCACGAACACCAGCGACAGGATGGTCGCCGCGACCATGCCGCCGAACACGGTGGTGCCGATCGACTGCCGGCTTGCCGCACCGGCGCCGGTCGCAAACATCAGCGGCAGCACGCCGAGGATGAAGGCGAAGGCCGTCATCAGGATCGGCCGCAGCCTGAGCCGTGCCGCCTCCATCGCCGCGTCGACGATGCTGAGGCCTTCTTCGCGCCGTCGCCTTGCGAACTCGACGATCAGGATCGCGTTCTTGGCCGCCAGGCCGATCAGCATGACGAAGCCTATCTGCGAGTAGACGTCGATCTGCATGCCACGCAGCAACAGGGCCACGAAGGCGCCGAACAGGGCCAGTGGCACCGCCAACAGCACCATGAACGGCATCGCCCAGCTCTCATACTGCATCGCCAGGATCAGGAAGACGAAGACGATGGCGAGGCCGAAGACGACGGACGCGATCGATCCTGCCTTGAGCTCCTGGAAGGTGATGCCGGTCCATTCGAAACCGAAATCCCTTGGCAGCGCAATGGCGGCGGCCCGTTCCATCGCGGCAACCGCCTGGCCCGAGGAAAAGCCGGGTGCGGCACCGCCATTGATCGAGGCCGAGGCATTGTTGTTGTAATGCGGCACGGTCTCCGGGCCGACGAAGGGCACGAGTTTGCCCAGCGTCGAGAGCGGCACCATGCCGCCGGAGGCATTGCGCACATAGAGCCGCGAAATGTCGGCGGCACCCGCACGTGCATCCTTGTCGGCCTGGATGGTCACCCGGAAGGTGCGGCCGAACAGGTTGAAGTCGTTGACGTAGAGCGAGCCGAGATAGATCTGCAGCGTGTTGAAGACATCGGGCAGATTGAGGCCGAGCAGCTTGGCCTTGCTGCGGTCGAGGTCGTAGTTGAACTGCGGCGTCGAGGTCGAGAATGGCGAGAACAGCTGCTGCGGGTTGATTTCCGGCTGCTTGCGCGCCTCGGCGATCACGGCTTGCGTCGCATCGTTGAGGGCTGAACTGCCGCGGCCGGTCAAATCCTCGACGACGAATTCGAAGCCGCCTGTGGTGCCGATACCCGGGATAGAGGGCGGATCGAAGCTCAGCGCGAAAGCTTCAGGGATCTGCATCAGCTTGCCGCGCACATCGGCGACGAGCTTCGACGCGCTCTGGTCGGGGCCGCGCTCCTCCCACGGCTTCAGGATGGCGAATTCGACCGCCGAATTCGACTGCGCCGCACTGGTCAGGAAATTCAGGCCGCTGATCGAGCCGACAATCTCGACGCCGGGCGTCGCCTGCAGGATGTCGCGCGCCTTCTGCGCCACCGCGTCGGTGCGTTCCAGCGACGCGCCGTCGGGCAACTGGATGACGACGAAGAAATAGCCCTGGTCCTCGACCGGAAGGAAGGTCGAGGGCAGGCGCTGCCAGACGAAGTAGGTGGCGACCAGGCCGGCCGCGAACAGGCCGAGCATGATCCAGCGCAAGCGGATGAGAATGCGTACGCCATTGGCGTAGGCGTGCGACAGCCTGTCGAAGCCGGTGTTGAACCAGCGGAACGGAGCGAACTGCGTCTCGCCGCGATGCCGCAGGAAGGCCGCGCTGAGCGCGGGACTGAGCGTCAGCGAGTTGAAGGCCGAGATGCCGACGGAAATCGCCACCGTCAGCGCGAACTGGTTGTAGAGCTTGCCGGAGACGCCGGGAATGAAGGCGACCGGCACGAACACCGCCATCAGCACCGCGGTGGTGGCGATGATCGGTCCGGTGACCTCGCGCATTGCGGCCTTGGTCGCCGCAAGCGGCTTGAGTCCGGCCTCCAGCTGTCGTTCGACATTCTCAACCACGACGATGGCGTCGTCGACGACGAGGCCGATCGCCAGCACCATGCCGAGCAGGGAGAGCATGTTGAGCGAGAAGCCGAGCATCTCCATGACGACCAGCGTCGCCACCAGCGACACCGGAATGGCAATGGTCGGGATGATCGTCGTGCGCCAGCTTTGCAGGAAGAGGAACACCACGGCGACGACCAGCACCAGCGCTTCGCCGAGCGTGATCAGCACGTCATGCATCGACGCCGAGACGAAGCGCGTCGTGTCGTAGTGCATTGCATAGGACACGCCCTTCGGGAAGCGGCCCGACAGCTCCTGCATCTTGTCCTTGACGCGCTGCTGCAGATCGAGCGCGTTGGAGCCGGGCATCTGGTAGACGGCGAGCACCACGGTCGGGTCCTTGCCGAAGAAGGCCGACGACGAATATTGCAGTGCGCCGAGCTCGACGCGGGCGACGTCGCGCAGCCTGACCAGCGAGCCGGTGTCGGTGTTGGCGCGCACGACGATGTCGCCGAATTCCTTTGGATCGCTCAACCGGCCGACGGCGTTGACCTGCATCTCGAAGGCGGTGCCGGCGGGTGCCGGCGATTGGCCGATCTTGCCGGCCGCCACCTGGACATTCTGCTCGGCGATGGCGTTCTGCACATCGACCGCGGTGATGCCGAGATTGGCGAGCTTGTCGGGATCGAGCCAGACGCGCATCGAATAGCGCCGCTCGCCGAAGATCTGCACATCGCCGACGCCGGGCAGGCGCTTCAGCGGATCGACCACCTGCAGATAGGCAAGGTTGCTCAGCGCCACCGGATCGACCGAACTGTCGGGCGAAGTCAGGTTGACGATGAGGACGAAGTTCGGGTTCTGCTTCTTGATCGTCACGCCGCCCTGGTTGACGATCGCCGGCAGCGACGAGGCGGCCTGCGAGACGCGGTTCTGCACGTCGACGGCGGCGGTGCTCAGCGAATAGCCGACATCGAAGGTGATGGTGATGGTCGAGGAGCCGTCATTGGAGCTCGTCGACGACATGTAGGTCATCCCCTGCACGCCGTTGATCTGCTGCTCCAGCGGCGTTGTCACCGTATCGGCCACCACTTGCGCGCTGGCGCCTGGATAGTGGGCGCTGACCACGACCTGCGGCGGTGTGATGTCGGGAAATTGCGAGACGGGCAGCAGGAAGTAACAAATCGACCCGGCGAGCACCATGATGATGGCGATCGCCGAGGCGAAGATCGGACGGTGGATGAAAAAGTTTACCACGAGACGCAAGCCTCCCCGGCTGCTCTTGCCCGCCCGAAGGCGCTGGCGACGCTGGACAGTCTTTGACCGCGCTTGTCACCGAGGTCGTCCCGCGAATGCAGCAACGGCACCTCGTTGCGCTGCGCATCGGCAAGCGAGCGCAGCATCGTCTCGAAGGCGCGCGGGTCGACGCCATCGGCTCTCATGACCAGCCGGATCATCGGATCCCGGACGGCTTCATCTATGGTAAGATCGCGGCGCTGTGGCATTGGCCGGCTCCTTGTCTGTCGATTCGCAGCACATGCTCGCGAACCGTTTTCATCTTTTCACCGGCCGAGGCCGCATGATTGGCAGTTTCTTGTCCCTCTCGTCGGCAGGGCCAGTTCACGGCCTTGTTATTGACGGTGGACGAGATAGGTGTTACCAGTAAGTAACATTCTGGAAGTTACAGACCGGTAACACCCTAGTCAAGAGGTGGCCGAGGGTTTTTTGGAAACGAAAGGAGATCATGATGACAGACGGCATCGTGGAGCGCTCTCGTCCCCGGGATCGGATCCTGGAGACGGCACGCGACATGTTCCACAAGCATGGCATCAAGGGTGTCGGCGTCGACGCCATCACCGAAGCTGCCGGCACGAACAAGATGACGCTCTATCGTCACTTCGAATCCAAGGACGAACTGATCGTCGAATGCCTGCGCGCCAATGCGGCCAAGGCGGGCGCTATGTGGGATGCGTTCGAGGCCGAATTTCCTGGTGACAAGCTTGCCCAGCTGCATGCCTGGGTTCGCAAGGCGGCTGCCATGCTCAATGCGGACGGGCGCGGCTGCGACATGGCCAACGCCGCCGCTGAGCTGACCGAGCCGGACCATCCGGCCAGGCTGGTGATCAAGGAGCTCAAGGAAGCCCAGCGCGAGCGCCTTGTGACGCTATGTCGGGATGCGGGCATCGGCCAGGCTGAACTGCTCGCCGATACGCTGTCGCTTCTGCTCGAGGGCGCGCGGGTTAGCGTGCAGACCGTGGGGTCGGAAGGTCCGAGCACGCAGTTCGTGCGCATGGCTGAAGGATTGATCGTTTCTTTCCGGGGCGCCGCCGCCGGTTGAGGTGACCTGTCGCCTGTCCATGTGCGCCATTCATCGCGTGATGACTGGGCGCGCTTTGGTGTCGCTGTGCCGCCATCCCTGTCGCCAAACGAAAAAAGCCCGCTGCCGGGAGGAGGTGGCAGCGGGCTCGATTTTCGAATGTGGCGCGGGAGGAGGTGCACCCCATTCAGCGTCGGCATCGCATCTGGGAGGAGTAGATGGCCGACAACCAGAACCTACGAGTTGCCCAACGATTCGGCAACAAAGAAACTTGCATAGCTGCTGTGCAGATTTGCCGTGCCAATGATCGTACAAATCCGGAAACCCGGTTTAGCCAAGCCATTTCGCATTACTGCACCGGGACGTTTTCCCTGAAGATCAAGCGCGGTTCGATGAACTTGCGCGTCAGATAGGGTGCCGAGGAGGCAATCGAGCCGAGCAGGCGAATGACCGACTGTTCCGCGATCAGCCTGGCATTCTGGTCGATGACGACATCGAGCAGGTCGTCGACGAGATGACCGCGCGTGTCCTTGGTCAGATCGTGGCAGATGAACACCGGCTTGCGGTTCGGCCTGGCCTCCCGGATCGCCTTTGCAACGCCCGAATGTCCAGCTCCGACGCAATAGATGCCGAGCAGTTCCGGCTCGTCGTGCAGCGCCTTCATGGTCTCGGTGTAGCTGGCATCGGGCTCGTCGTTGACCTCGACGGCGCTGCAGACGGTCAGATTGGGAAACTCCTCACTGAGCACCGAGCGGAAACCCATTTCGCGTTCCTCGTGGCCGCGATAGGAACGTGAGCCGACGACCATCGCAAGATGGCCGGTGCGGCCGCTAAGGAAGCGTCCCATCAGCAGCGCCACCGTTCGTCCCGCCACCCGGTTGTCGATGCCGACATAGGCCGCGCGCGGTACCGCCGGAACATCGGACACCAGCGTCACCAGGCGCATGCCGGCTTCGACGATGTCGCGCAGGATGTTGCGCGTACGCGGATGATCGACGGCGATGACACCGACGCCATTGGCCCTGAGCGACAGGTTTTCGACAGCGCTCTGCAACGCGTTCGGCGAGATACCGGCGAGGTTATGGATCCGGCACGAGGCGACAAGCGGCAGGCGCGCGGCGTAGTCCTCGATGTGCCCGGCGAGATCGCGCATGAAGGCATTGCTGCCGATCGGCAGCAGGAATTCAAGGTGGGCGGGCCGCGAGGGTAGCGTCACCTGATCGGCGACCGGCAGATAGCCGACTTGCTTGGCCGCCTCCATGACGCGCTGGCGGTTGGCCGCACTCGCACCCGGCCGGTTGTTGAGCACCCGGTCGACCGTTGCGGTCGACAGCCCGCAGCTACGAGCGATATCGGAGACAGTGGCTTTCATGCCGTAACCCACAGCCCGCAGTTGCGTGCGGTATCCGAGACTGTGGCTTTCATGCTGCAATCCTGTTCGCCATGCGGTGGCGCGTCAGACAAGCGATGCGATCTGAGGTGACGGGTGATTGCCGCCCATCACCATTCTCAGTGCGATGGCTTGCCATCGGCGATGGCATCGCGGATTTCCTTGTCCGACATGCCGGTGATGATCCGTTCGACCTCCGCCACGCTGGTCTTCTTGGGGTCTATGTCGTCAGCAACCACCTTGCCGCGGCGCATGACGACGATGCGGTCGACTACCTGGAAGACATGGTGGATGTTGTGGGCGATGAAAATGCAGGAATGGCCGGAATCGCGGGCGCTGCGCACGAAGCTCAGCACACCCTGTGTTTCGGCGACGCCGAGATTGTTGGTCGGCTCGTCGAGAATGATCAGGTCGCTGTCGAAATGCATGGCGCGCGCGATCGCCACCGCCTGGCGCTCGCCGCCGGAGAGCGAGCCGATCGGCGTCGTCGACGGGATGTTCTTCGAGATGCCTACCTGCTTGAGCAAGTCGCGAGCAACCGTGTTCATCGCATCCTGGTCCATCCGGTTGAGGAAGCGCGGCGGCTTGATCGGCTCGCGCCCGAGGAACAGATTGCGGGCGATCGACAGTTGCGTCACCAGCGCCGAGTCCTGGTAGATCGTCTCGATGCCGTGGGCGATGGCGTCGCTGGTGCTGCGCAGGCTCACCTTCTTGCCGCGGATGAAGATATCGCCGCTGGTCAGCGGAACGGCACCCGAGAGCACCTTGATCAGCGTCGACTTGCCGGCGCCATTGTCGCCGAGCAAGCCGACGATCTCCCGTTCATTGACATGGAAATTGGCATCCTCCAGCGCCTGCACGCGGCCATAGGACTTGCGGATGCTCGTCATGCGGATCAGTGGCTCGGCCATGGTTCAAGTCCCCGCCTGGTGCCGGCGTTCCAGCCATGAATGCAGCGCCATCATGCCGAGGATGATAGCGCCGATGAAGATGTTGTAGGCAAGACCGGGCACGCCGATCAGCACGATGCCGTTGCGCATCACGCGCAGGATCAGGATGCCGAGCACCGTGCCGATGATTGTGCCGCGCCCGCCAGTAAGTGCTGTACCGCCGATCACCACCATGGCGATGACTTCCAGTTCGTAGCCGGTGCCGCTGTTGGGGTTGGCGGCGGAAGTGCGCAGCGACGAGATGACGCCGGCAAGCGAAGCCATGACCGACGACAGCACGAACAGGCCGATCTTGACGCCGCTGACATTGACGCCGCGCGCCCTTGCAGCACTCGGGTTGCCGCCGGCCGCCTGGATCCAGTTGCCGGTGCGGCTTTGCGTCAGCACATAGCCGAGCCCGATCGCCGCGGCGATGAACCAGAACAGCGACATGTAGATGCGGAACGGGCCGATGAAGAAATCGCCGACCAGCACTTCCGCCAGCCAGCTGCCTTCCGCGCTCCAGGTGCGCTGGGGAAAACCATCGGTGACGAAAAGAGCGGTGCCGCGCACCACCAGCAGCATGCCGAGCGTCACCAGGAAGGATGGGATCTTGAGCTGCGTCACGAACCAGCCATTGACCAGCCCGATGAAGGCGGCGACCAGCAGCGCGGCGACAAAGCCGACCTCAAGGGAGGTCAGGCCGCTGTTGAACAGGGTCCACATCAAGACCGGCGAGAAGCCGAACAGGGAGCCGACCGAGAGGTCGAACTCGCCCGATGTCATCAACAGCGTCATCGCCAGCGCGATCAGGCCGAGTTCGACCGTGAAGGCCAGCGTGTTGGAGATGTTCTGCGGCGACAGGAAGTCGTGGTTGAAACTCCAGAAAACGGCGATCTCGACGACGAGCAGCACCAGCGGGCCGAATTCCGGCCGTGCGATCAGGCGTTGGACGAGCGAATGATTTTCCACAGGCAATCCGCGACATGAGTGGAAGGCTGAGCGTTGCACATCGCGTGCGAAGGGCTCGGCGAAATGGAGAGCCAGTCGCGACCGTTGGGCGGCCGCGACTGCTAGGATTGGATGTTACTTGCCGGACAGGATGTCGTCGTAGATTTGCGCGGTGTCTTTTTCGTAGAGCGCGCCGGTGATGACGTTGAAGCCCGGAGGAATGCCGCCGGCGGCCATATTGGCCAGCGAAAGCGCGACATAGCTGGTCGCCTGCGGGTCCTGCCACTGGCCGGCATTGACATAGCCGTTCAGCACTTCCTGGGTGGTGTCGAGCGAGTTGCCCCAGCCGACGACCGGGATTTCGCCCGGCTTGATGCCGACCTGGTCGAACACCCGCTTGATCGAGCCGGTGACGAGATCGCCCAGTCCGATGATCGCCTTGACCTTGGCCTTGTTGGCCGTGAGGTAGTCGACCATGCGGTTGATCACTTCAGCCTGATCAAGCGTGGCTTCCGTGATTTCATAGGTGATGCCGAGCGGCTCGAAGACGCTCTTGATGCCTTCTTCTTCCTGCACGCCATAGGTGGCGCCGGGGATTTCGACCGGCATCCAGACGAAGTCGCCTTTCTTCACCAGGCCTTTGTCGACCAGATACTGCGCCCAATGCTTGCCGAAGGTGACATTGTCGCCGCCGACATAGGCGTTGAAGTCGGCTTTCGGATCAGGCGTGTTGAAATTGATGATCGGCACTTTCGCCGCACGCGCTTCCTTGACGATCTCGATCAGGCTGCCCGGATCGGGGCTCGTCGTGACGATACCATCGGCCTTGGCGGAGAGGGCGGCGCGAACCGCTTCCTGCTGCGAGGCGACATCGCCATTGTGGAACGAGGTGTTGACGGTGTTGCCGGTGTCCTTGGCCCATTGCTTGGCGCCGGCCAGGAAATAGGTCCAGACCGGATCGGCCGGACCGCCGTGCGAAATCCAGTAGAACGTCTTGGCCTGTGCCGCTGCTGGTACCACCATCAGCGCCACCAACAGGCCGTATAGAACGAGTCTTAGCCGTGTCAGCATTTGATTTCCTCCCGTTTGTAGATCGTCAGTTCAAAATCCGTCCCTTGTTCCGCGTCTTTTTGCCAGCGCCGGTTGAATGCGTCAGAGCATCCCCTTTTTCGACGGATGGCAAGCCTCCATCTGCCAAGCCTCCATCTGCAGGTGTAGTGGGCGTCTGACGGGGCGTCATCAGCGGTCCCATCAGATTGCGTCAGTTGAGGTGATTTTCCGACTGTCTGATAATTGGCGTGATTGCTTCGGGTCGCGCGAACGCGGCCTGCGCCGACAAGGGTCACGCCGGCGACCATCCTACGCCCACGGGGCCAGGTCCGCAGCGCTTGGCAGGGCGTCGACGACACCAGTTGCTAGATCAGATCGGCTCTGGCCAGCTCCCGCATCAGATGCCTGGCGCCATAGGTCCAGTGCGGGCAGTCCGGCGACAGCTGCACGCGGTTGACCAGCGCGCCGAATTTTTCCGACGAGATGGTGACGATGTCGCCGACCTTGTGGGTAAATCCCTTGCCCTTCTCGCCGCGATCCTTGGACGGAACGAACATGGTGCCGAGATAGAGCGCCAGCCCGTCCGGATACTGGTGGTGCGGCCCCATGGCCGCGGCGACCAGTTCCTCCGGCGAGCGGCTGATCTCCGCCATCGAGCTTGCGCCCTCCAGCGAGAACCCGTCCTCGCCCTCGACTTTCAGGCGCACGACGGCGCGCTTGACGTCATCGATGGAGAATTTGTCGTCGAATAGGCGGATGAAGGGGCCGAGTGAGGCCGAGGCATTGTTGTCCTTGGCCTTGCCGAGCAGCAGCGCCGAACGCCCTTCGACGTCGCGCAGATTGACGTCGTTGCCGATGGTCGCGCCGACGATCCGGCCGCTGGAGGCGGCGATCATGGCGATCTCGGGTTCCGGATTATTCCAGGTCGACACCGGGTGCAGCCCGACATCGGCGCCGAAGCCCACCGAGGCCATCGGCTGGCACTTGGTGAAGATCTCGGCATCGGGGCCGATGCCCACTTCCAGATATTGCGACCAGGCGCCGCGCGAAATCAGCTTGGCCTTGATCTCCATCGCTTCGGGCGAACCGGGCTTCAGCTTCGACAGATCGTGGCCGATCAGTCCTGCGATGTCGGCGCGGATGGCATCGGCTTTTTCAGCCGAACCGCGCGCCTGTTCCTCGATCACCCGTTCCAGCAGGCTGACGACGAAGGTGACGCCCGATGCCTTGACCGCCTGCAGGTCGACCGGTGAGAGCAGGTAGGGTTTTGCTGGATCGCGCCCGGTCTCAAAACTGTTGGCGGCGATGTCATCGAGCGATCCGATCGGTCTGCCCTCGGCCGAGCGGACATGCGCAGCCGGGTCAGCCATCTCGCAAAGGTCGCGCATGGTTGGTGCCGCACGCAAGGTGATGTCGAAGACCGTGCCATCGCGCACCGCGACGACCAGCGGGTATGCGGCATCGCTGCTTCTGGCGCGTCCGACAAAAAGGCCCTCGGTGGGCAGGTGGGTCGGGTTCGTCATAGCGCTCTGTCCTCTGCGTGATCGACAATGTGGCGAAGTGATGGTCAATGTGGGCTGGCCGGATCGGCGCGGCACTTTCACCGGATTCCCGTCAAAGGTCTATCCCGTCGCAGACGATCGGAAACTCTGGGTCTCCGATCGTCTCGGCGGCAGTCCACAGACGAAAGCCAAGGCGCTCTTTCAAAATTGTGAAATTCTGACTAGGATTTTCACCAATCGCAGCGCATTCAGGTGACCTTTGGCGACAGCATTCTCCGATCCGATCTGGCGCAAGCCACAGACAGCTTCCACGTTTCAATCGCTTCCCAATGGCGAACGTGTCGATCTCGCCATCGTTGGCGGTGGCATCATGGGCTTGTCGACCGCCTTGCATGCCGCCCGGCTTGGCCTGTCGGTGCAGGTGCTGGACGCTGGCGAGATCGGCCAGGGCGCATCAGGCTTGAATGGCGGTCAGGTCATTCCCGGCCTGAAATACGATCCGGAATGGCTGCTGGAGCATTTTGGCCCGGAGCACGGCGAGGCGCTTGTCAATTTCGCGGCGTCGACCGCCGATGCGGTGTTCGAGCTGATCCGCGACGAGAAACTGGCGGTGCCGTTCGTTCGCAATGGCTGGATCCAGGCTGCGCACACCGAGGCCGCACTGAAGGCGGCGGTAAACCGTGATCGGCAATGGCGGGCGCGTGGTGCCGACGTCCGGTTGCTCGATGCGGCGGAGATCGCGGCCAAGACCGGTGCACAGGGTTATCTCGGCGGCTGGCTCGACCGCCGCGCCGGTGTGATCGATCCGCTCGCCTACACGTGGGAACTTGCTCGGGTCGCGACCGCGGCTGGAGTGAGGATAGCCGGACATCAGAAGGTGGTGCGGCTAGACAAAAGCGACGGCGTTTGGCGTGTTTCAACTGAAAACGGGGTGCAATTGCAGGCAAAGGCGGTCGTGCTGGCGACGAACGCCTACACGGACGGTCTGATCCCCGGTCTCGCCCAGACGATCGTGCCGCTGCATTCTTTCCAGATCGCTACAGCGCCGTTGCCGCCCAACCTGGCGGCCACGATCCTGCCGGAAGGACAGGCGGTGTCGGACTCCAGGCGCATCCTCGTCTACTACCGCAAGAGCGCCGACGGCCGGCTGGTGCTTGGCGGCCGGGGTCGCATGGCGCTGCCGACGAGCGCCGGCGACTGGGCGCATCTCGAGCGGGCGCTGCGGCGGCTCTATCCCGTGCTGTCCGGTGTCGCCATCGAGAAGCGCTGGTTCGGCCGCGTGGCGATGACGCCGGACCATCTGCCGCACATCCATGAGCCGGAGCAGGGCCTGCTGGCCGTGGCCGGCTGCCAGGGTCGTGGTGTCGGCCTGATGACCGCGCTTGGCGAGCGCATCGCCGGCTATCTCCAGAGTGGCGATGTCAGGCAATTGCCCTTCCCGGTCTCGCCGATCCGACCGATCCCGTTTCACGCCTTCCGCCAGGTTGGCGTCGCCGCGACCATCGCCTGGTACCGGCTGCTCGATGCGTTGGAGCGCTGACCAAAGCAATTCCTGTCAATGGGGTTCCGTTTGGGATTCCGCTTGACAGTTTCATGAATATGAAAAACTCTAAGATAATTTCAAATTTCCGATAGGCAGGTCGATGTCGGCCCTAGTTGCAACATCAGCGCCAGAGGCCCGGTCTTCTCAGGGCTTCCGGGTCGCCATGCTGCTGCCGGGCGCGCTGGTCACCTTCCTGCTGATCCTGTTTGCCCTCGGCCTCGTGCTTTTTCTCGCCTTCCGCGGCAATGACGGTTCGCTGCTCGGCGCCGGCTTCACCGTGGCGAATTTTGTCACCGTGGTGTCCGATCCGCTGTACTGGACGGTGACGCTGCGCTCGCTGATCATTGCCGCTCTGGTCACGCTGGCGACGGTCGTCACCGCTTATCCCGTCGCCTACTACCTCGCCTTCCACGCCGGCCGGCGGCGCGGCCTGCTGCTGTTTCTGGTGACGCTGCCATTCTGGACCAGCTATCTCCTGCGCGTCTTCGCCTGGAAGATCGTGCTCGCCTATAATGGCGTTTTGAACTCGGCGCTGATCGAAAGCGGTATCTGGTCCGAACCGACATTGGCCTTTCTCAACACGCCGGCGGCCGTCGTCGTCACGTTAGCGCACGCCTATGCGCCTTTCGCCATCCTGCCGATCTACGTGGCGCTGGACACCATCCCGAAATCGCTGATCGAGGCCGCTTCCGATCTCGGCGCGCGGCCCTTCACTTCCTTCCGCCGGGTCGTGCTGCCCAATTCGATGCCGGGCGTGCTGGCGGCAGCCCTTGTCGTCTTCGTGCCGACGGTCGGTGACTATGTCACGCCGGCGCTCGTCGGCGGCCCGGCCAGCACCATGATCGGCACGCTGATCCAGGCGCAGTTCGGCAAGGCCAATGACTGGCCGTTTGGCGCCGCACTCTCCGTCGCCGTCATGCTGGTCATCCTTGCCGTGGTGCTGGTCGCGCGTTTCGCCGACCGCAGATTTGGCAGCCGCACATGAGCGCTGCACGCACGCAGGGAGGCGGCCGCTGGCTCGGCGTCTACGTCATCGCCTATCTGGTCTTTCTCTATCTGCCGGTGCTGCTGATCCCGCTGTTTTCCTTCAACAACTCGATCCAGGCAGCGTTTCCGCTGCAAGGCTTCACCTTACAATGGTACGCGACACTGTTCGGCAATTCGGCGCTGACCGGTGCACTCTTGAACAGCCTCGTCATCGGCGCCATTGCCGCCACGGGCGCGACGCTGTGCGGCATCACCGTATCCTACATGGACCTCTACGGCCGCTCGCCGCTGGCCGCCACCATCAGCGCCATCGCAAGGCTGCCGATCCTGATCCCGGGCGTCATCGTCGGCATATCGCTGCTGATCCTCATCAACCTCATTGGTCTGGGGCCATCGCGCATTGCCATCGTTCTCGGCCACATATTGGTCGCGCTGCCGACGACCGTGGTGATCATGCGCAGCCGCTTCGCCGCCATCCCGAAAACCATTCGCGAGGCGGCGCTCGATCTCGGCGCCTCCGACTGGACGACGTTCCGGCGGGTCATGCTGCCGCTCAGCCTGCCGGCCATCATTTCGGCCTTCATGCTGGCCTTCCTGATCTCCTTCGACGAATTCATCGTTGTCTTCTTCCTCGCCGGCACCGAGCCGACGCTGCCACTCTACATCTGGAGCCAGCTGCGTTTTCCAAAGTCGCTGCCGACGGTGATGGCGCTGGGCACGTCGATCCTGGCTGTGTCCTTCGTCATCGCTGCAGCAGCTGAAATCCTACGCCATCGCGGCCTGTCCGCCACGGCGCCAAAGCCCGCGGATCCATCACAACCAAAACAAACCAAGAGAGGAGAACTGCAATGGCATTCGACCTGAAATCGATCTCTGCAAAGACTGTTTGCGCTGGATTGACGGCGTTCGCGCTGGCGCTGTCGTCGACCGTCGCTTTCGCCGGCGACAAGCTGCAATATTTCACCTGGTCGGGCTATGAACTGCCCGATTTCAACAAGAGCTTCCTCGCCGCGCATCCCGATGGCGTCGAGGCCTCCATCTTCGGTGACGACGATGACGCCTTCACCAAGGTCAAGGCCGGCTTCCGCCCCGACATCGCGCATCCCTGTTATGACAAGGTGGCGCGCTGGAACAAGGAAGGCCTGCTGCAGCCGATCGACACCAAGCGCATCAAGAACTGGGATTCGATCTTCCCGGTGTTCAAGAACCTGCCCGACCTGCAGGCCGGCGACGGCAAGGTCTGGATGGTGCCATGGGACTGGGGCAACACCTCGATCCTCTACCGCACCGATCTGGTGAAGAACCCGGAAGCGAGCTGGAACCTTTTGTGGGACAAGCAGTATGCCGGCCGCATGGCGACGATCGACGCGGTGCATGACACGCCTGTGGTGGCCGCGCTGCTCGCCGGCGTCAATCCGTTCGACATGACGCCGGAGCAAATGGACAAGGTGGCCGAGAAGCTGCGCGAGCAGCGCCCGCTGCTCTCCAACTACACCACCGACATGACCTCCGTCGAACAGGCGTTGGCCAGCGGCCAATTGGTCGCCGCCATGACCTGGAACGCGTCGGCCACGTCGCTGAAGAAGCAGGGCGTGCCGGTCGAGTTCATGAAGCCGAAGGAGGGCATGCTGACCTGGGCCTGCGGCTTCGTCATGCTCAAGGACGCCAAGAATGTCGATCTTGCCTATGACTTCATCAACAGCCGGCTGGATGCCGACTCCGGCAAATACCTGATCCAGGCCTATGGTTACGGCAGCTCGCTGAGCTCCGCCTTCGCCACCGTGCCGAAGGCGGAATTGGAGAAATTGCAGCTGCCATCCGATCCCGAGGTGTTGCTGAAGACCACCATCTTCACCGGGCCGATGAAACAGAATGACGACCTCGCCAAGATGTTCGAAAAGGTCAAGGCAGGCGGGTGAGTTGAGGCCTGCCTTCTCCCCTTGTGGGAGAAGGTGGATCGGCGCGCAGCGCCGAGACGGATGAGGGGTGCGTGGCGGATCGCCGTCGTCGCCAAGCTGGAGCACCCCTCATCCGTCGCCTGCGGCGACACCTTCTCCCACAAGGGGAGAAGGGGGAGCTTATCGACGCTTCGCCGCGCTCCGATGGATAGACTGCAAACGAGGACGAATTGATGGACATGCTGGACGAACCGGCTGAGAAGCCGAAGGACGATGCCGATGTGCGGGTCGGCCGGCGCGTGCGGGCGCTGCGGCTGGAGCGCAATCTGTCGCTGGCCGATCTTGCTGCAAAAGCCGGGGTGTCGATCGGTGCGTTGAGCCAGATCGAGCGCGGCATGTCCTCGCTGCGCGTCAAGGTGATCTGGCCGCTCGCCGCTGCTCTCGACATAGAGCCGTCTGCGCTGATCGCAGACGGCAACGATGCCGTCAGCGATCTCTATTGTGTGCGTGCGGACAAGCGGCGGCAGATCCCGGTGAAATCGGAAGGCATTGCCAAGGCGCTGCTGTCGCCGCCGGGCGCGACGCTGACCGGCATGTTGGTGACGGTGGAAGCCAGTGGCGGCACGGCCGAAGCCTATGCCCATGCCGGCCATGAATTCGGCTTCGTGCTGGCCGGCGAGGTCGAACTGGTGGTGGATTCGACAAATTACGTGCTGAAGGCCGGCGACAGCTTTGCGTTCAAGAGCACGCTTTTGCATGCCTTCCGCAATCCCGGCGCCGAGCGTTGCCAGATCCTCTGGGTCAACACCACGAAGCCGTCCGAGGTTCGCGATGGCGCCTGATCCACTCGTGCGACTGCAGGCGGTCTCGAAGATTTTCCCTGGCGGCATCGTCGGGCTCGACGCCGTCGATCTCGACATTATCAGCGGCGAGTTTGTCACGCTGCTCGGGCCGTCGGGTTGCGGCAAGACCACCAGCCTGCGCGTCATCGCCGGTTTCGAAAGCCCGTCGAGCGGCAAGGTGTTGCTCGATGGTCGCGATATCACGGCCCTTCGGCCCTTCGACCGGCCGGTCAACACCGTGTTCCAGGATTATGCGCTGTTCCCGCACATGAATGTCGCCGAAAATGTCGGCTTCGGTCTGTCACTGCGCAAACTGTCTGGAGCCGAACAGGCAAAGCGCACCGGCGAAGCCCTCGACATGGTCGGTCTCGCCGACAAGCTTGGCGCCCGCGTCTCCGAACTGTCGGGCGGCCAGCGCCAGCGTGTCGCGCTGGCGCGTGCCATCGTCTGCGAACCACGCGTGCTCCTGCTCGACGAGCCGCTGTCGGCGCTCGATGCGCATCTGCGCGAGCAGATGCAGGTTGAACTGAAGCGGCTGCAGTCGCGGCTCGGCACCACCTTCGTCATGGTCACCCACGACCAGACCGAAGCGCTGTCGATCTCCGACCGCATCGTCGTCATGAACAAGGGCCGCATCGAGCAGATCGCGCCGCCGGCCACCCTTTACGACCGGCCCGCCACGAAGTTTGTGGCGAGCTTCATCGGCACCATGAATCTCCTGCAATCACGGTTTGTCGGCCGCGATGGCGGTCGCTTGCGTTTCACCGCTGGCACCTTGCCGCTGGAGGCCATCGCTGAAACGGGCCAGTCACCCGGGCAAGGCGAGATGCGCACCATTGGCGTGCGCCCGGAGGATCTGCTGGCGGCCACCGAAGCTGCGCCCGGCACCGCACCGGCGCGCGTCAACAGCATCGTCTTTCACGGCCGCACGCTGCGCCTGCATGCCGAACTCGGGCAGGGCGCCCCTGTTGTCATCGATGCACCGCGCCAGGCCGAGGGTTCCCAATTCAGCGTCGGAGACGTGGCGCATATCAGCCTGCGCCGTGGTGCCAACTGCCCGGTGCTACCAGGTTAGTTTCAGCTACGTTAAAAACCGAAGCATCCGTTCGCGCCGCTCCGTGGCTACAAGCACTACGCCGATTGGGCGACCAACTTCGAGGTCAAGGGCATCATCGGCTACGGGCCGTCGTCGCCCTGACTATGTGGACCTGTCAGCCGGCTGTGAACAAAAGACCATGGAACTAAGTAGGATTGACTCGCCGGGGAATATATTCCTAGTTTGGCCGATGCCGGAATTGAGCAGCCGACCGCGCCGAAATGTGCAGACCCTGTGCCTTGCGCACGAAGTCGGGCAACTCATTCGTGTTCGATGCCGGCACTGCAACATCACTCGGCACTATCTGCCCGGCGATCTCGCAAAGCTTGTGGGGGATATTCCCTTTTGGGACGTCGAACGGCATATGCGGTGCGAGCGCTGCAAGCTTCGCGAGCTTGATGCCAGCATTATTTTGCCGAGCGCCGCTGAACGCTTGAAAATTCGGGTCAGGCGCCTTGTCGAAATCCGCATGGTTCGCCGGGTGATCTGGCGAGACGACGATTAAGAAAGCGGCTGATTAGTCGATCCTGCGGCCTAGAACAGAGACCCTTGAGTTGGCACCTGCTGCGGAAACTTGATCTGCGTGGCGGGCTTCTCAACAATCACCAATGCATCGTCCGGCGCTGTCTGCTGCAAATGCCTCGCTTCTGCCCACGGCGCTATAAGCCAGGCCTGGGCATCTTCCGGCGTGGTCAGGATCACGGGCATAGCCTTCTCATGGATCGGCGCGATGACGGCGTTAGGCTTGGTTGTCATGAAGGCAAATAGCTCGAAGTCGCCAGGACCATCCTTGACCTTTCTAACGCCTTGCCAACGGGTCCAGAAACCAGCGAAGAAGAACAGCGGCCGGCTCTCGTCACGCGCAAACCAATAATTGCGCTGGATGCCTGTGTCTGGGTCTTTGTCGTTCGGGGTAGGGCTGGGTTCGGCAAAGCTGGTCACCGGCACGACGCATCTGTGCTCGACGCCGACATATTGCTGCCAGTGCGAATATTGCGGATTGCGCACGTTGGTAGTGCCGTAGTCCGCCTTGCCTTTTATGCGTTCAGGTGGCGTTGGCAAACCCCAAAGCAGTTTCGCCAGCTCACGCTCCCCATCCGCCGTGTTGCGAACGACTAGGCCAGGCTGATTGGGATAGACGTCAAGCGAAGGCTCAAGGTTGCCGCTGACGTCGCGCATTGTGTGTGTCCATTGGCGGACCGCCTCTTGCGTCGTGGTAATATTGTAGAGGTTGCACATTCACCTAGAATTGCGGAATTGGCTTGTGTCCGCAACCGGATGTGCGGGAGCGCGATCTGCACGACATTATCATCCTGACATGGCTTGTCAGCTACGACGCGGCCCGACGATGGCAGGGCAGTAAGCTGTTCCCTACTTGCAGTGCGTCTGAACAGGAGGAACACAAATGACCATCGCGGAAATTGCCAAGGATTTCACCGAGCTGCTCAAGCAGGGCGATAACGAAGCTGCTGCCGAGAAGTACAATGCCGATGATATCGTCAGTCTCGAAGCCATGGCGGGGCCAATGGCCATCTCCCATGGCAAGGAGGCTCTCAGGCAGAAGGGCCAGTGGTGGCAGGAGAACAACGAAGTGCATGGCGGCTCGGTCGAGGGCCCCTATGTCAACGGAGACCAGTTCGCGGTGCGCTTCAAGTTCGACATCACGCCCAAGGCCACCGGCGAGCGCGTCACCATGGATGAAGTTGGCCTCTACACAGTCAAGAACGGCAAGATCACCGAAGAGCGCTTCTATTATTGAGGCGGATATGCCACCGGGAGACTGCTCTCTTCGCTGCCGGGTTGAAAACAAGCATGACGGCCAAGACAACGTCCTGGCCGTCATGTGGGAAGATCAGATCGTCTTCACATACTGCGCAAGCTGATCGGCCACCGTGCCCCAGCCGTCGAAGAAACCCATCTCTTCATGGTTGTTGCGGGTCGCCTCGTCGCGATGGATGGCGGTGGCGGTGTAGCGCGTGCCCTTGCCGTCCGGCTGCAAGGAAATGACAGCGGTGATGAAGGGTTCTCCTGACGGCCGGTAACCCGGCAACAATGCATCCGTCCACACCAGCCGCTCGTTCGGCACGATTTCGAGATAGCAGCAATGGCGGTCGTTGACCTCGGTTCCGTCGGGCGACTGCATGCGCGTGCGGAACAGCCCGCCCGGCCTGAGGTCGATCTCGCAGTCGGTGATCATCCAAGGCTTCGGCGTGAACCATTGCTTGACGTGCTCCGGCGTCGTCAAGGCGCGCCACAGCAATTCGCGCGGCGCATCGATGACGCGCTCCAGCACGAGGTCCAGCCTGGGATCCGGCTTGAGGGGATAGATCATTTTTCTGTCTCCTTGAGGGTCATCACATAGGCGTCGAACTGGTCGAGGCGGCGCTCCCAAAGCGTGCGCTGTTCGGCCAGCCAGTTTTCGGCGAGTTTCAGCGGCTCAGGTGCCAGCTGATAGGTCCTGACCCGGCCGGTCTTTTGCGAGTGCACCAGCCCGCAGCCTTCCAAAATCTTGAGATGTTCGATGAAGGACGGCAGCGCCATCTTGAAAGGCTGCGCGAGTTCGCTGACCGAGGCGGGACTGCGGTTCAGCCGCTCGACAACGCGGCGTCGCGTCGGGTCGGCAAGAGCGCGAAAGATGCCGTCGATCGGTGGAGGGCTCGGAGTTGGGGTCTGGAGGCTTGTCATTGATTGGTCCTGAGGCGCTGTCAAAACACTTAGGAAAATTCCTTAGTGTTGGCAAGGGCAAAACCGAAGGCCTGCCGGGGCAGCGCTGGCAAAGCGCGCAGAGCGTCCTTAATCTGCGGTCAGATTCGAAATCCGAAGGGCCACTGTTTTGACGATCACCATGTACGGCATCACCACCTGCGACACGGTCAGGAAGGCACGGGTTTGGCTGGATGGCCATGACGTGGCCTACCGGTTTCACGATTTCAGGGCAGAGGGACTGGACGCGAAGCGGCTCGATGGCTGGGTTGGCAAGGTCGGCTGGGAAAAGTTGCTCAACAGGGGTAGCACCACGTTTCGCGAGCTGCCGGACAACGACAAGCAGAGCCTCGACGAAAAGAAGGCCAAGGCGCTGATGCTGGCCAAGCCGACCGTGATCAAGCGACCGGTGCTGGAGGTTGGGGATCGGATTCTGGTGGGGTTCAAGGCTGATGTTTATGAGGCGGTGGTGAAGTAGGGCAGCGCATACACCTCACTTCGTCATCCTATGGCGAAGCAAGGAGCGGAGCGACGCAGCGCAGACCATAGGATCCATGCCGTGATCTATCCGTGTTGCAACGGTGCAGATTCTGCTCCGCTGCGCCTTTCGACTGAGGTCGCGGCATGGATCCTCGGGTCAAGCCCGAAGATGACGAAGGTCTGGCTAACGATGGCTAATTGTGAGCGCTTGCGCTGAGATACCCCGCCAGCGCCACCGCATTGTTATGCGCTTCATCATGCGCGCCATAGAGCAGCGTCACCTTGCCGTGGCTGATCAAGCCTCGCAATTCACTCACCGCCTCGCCGTTCCCGTCCAGCTCAGCACGATACCGCTCCTGAAACTCCGGCCAGCGCGCCGGCGCATGGCCGAACCACTTTCGCAGGTCGTCGCTCGGTGCGATGTCCTTCAACCACAGCGTCAGCGCAGCGTCTTCCTTGCTGACACCGCGCGGCCAGATGCGGTCGACCAGAACCCGCTGCCCGTCATCGGGCGCGGGTGGCTCGTAGATACGCTTGACCGCCAGGTCGAAGGCCATCGCACCCTCCGTACGGTCAAGCCCATTCACCCTTGCGCATGACGGGCACGCGGGCGCCGTCCTTGTGGATACCATCGATGTCGATCTTGTCCGAACCGATCATCCAGTCGATGTGGATGAAGCTCTTGTTGCCGCCGCGCGCCGCGATCTCGTCCTGGCTGAGCGAGGCGCCGTCGACGAAGCACTTCGAATAGCACTGGCCGAGCGCGATATGGCAGGCGGCGTTCTCGTCGAACAGCGTGTTGAAGAACAACAGCCCGCTTGCCGAGATCGGCGAGGAATGCGGCACCAGCGCCACTTCGCCGAGGCGGCGCGCGCCCTCATCTGTATCGAGCACCTTCTTCAGCACATCCTCGCCCTTCGATGCCTTGGCCTCGACGATCCTGCCTTCTTCGAAACGCACCGAAATGTCGTCGATCAGCGTGCCCTGGTAGGACAGCGGCTTGGTCGAGGAGACATGACCCTCGACCCGCCTTGCATGCGGCGTGGTGAAGACCTCCTCGGTCGGGATGTTGGGATTGCAGGTGATGCCGTTCTTGGCGGTCGAGGCGCCGCCCATCCATTCATGGCCGTCCGCCAGCCCAACGGTCAGGTCGGTGCCCGGTCCGGTGAAATGCAGCGCGTGGAAATTATGGCCATTGAGCCATTCGGTGCGGCTGCGAAGCGCCGCGTTGTGCGCCTTCCAATTGCCGATCGGGTCCTCAACATCGACCCGCGAAGCGGCGAAGATGGCATCGGCGAGCTTCACCACCGCAACATCGTCGGCATCGCCGGGGAAGACCTGTTTGGCCCAGGCGAGGTCCGGATAGGCGACGATGTTCCAGTTGATGTCGAAGCCGGTGATCTTTTCCAGCGCCGGCTGGTAGGCCATCGAATTCGCCTTGTTGGCGCGCGCCACTTTCGCCGGATCCTGTGCGGAGAGCAGCGACGGATCCTCGCCGCGCACGGCAAGCCTGGCCGCATTGTTGGAAAAGGCCTTCGCCATGCCTTCATAGAGCCAGCCGGCGGCGCGGTCGAAGCTCGCATCGGCACCGAAGCGGTAGCGGGCCAGCGTCATCTCATCATCGTTGAAGATCGGCGTCACCAGCCCGGCGCCGGCCTTGTAGGCATGCTCGACGATCCGCCTGGTCAGCGGCAGTGCCGCGATGGACGACGTCAGCACCAGATCCTGCCCCGGCTGCAATTGCAGTCCGACCTTGATGGCGACTTCCGCCAGCCTGTCGAGCTTCACCGGGTCGATCGATGCGGAAACGCCGCGCGAATGTGTGGTCATGATCCTGCCTGTCGTAGTTTGATGTCCGACCCTACATAGCTCGGTGCCTCCGTCCTTTCCACCGCGATCGCGCCGGCGGGTTCTGGGTTTACGGACCCGAACCGCGCCATGGTTGCCTCGATCTCTTCCCTGATCCAGAGCTTGAAATCACGGACCTTACGGCTTTCCGCCTTGGTGCTGGAGGTCACCAGCCAATAGCCGAGCCCGCTCTGGGCGCGGATTCCGAAAGGCGCCACCAGCCGCCCGTCGGCCAGCGCGTCGGCGGCGAGCAATTGCCAGCCCAGCATCACGCCATGACCGGCAATCGCCGATTCCAGGCACAGCATCGGGTCGGTGAAACGCGCACCCTTGAGGAAGGCAACAGGCGGAACGCCTGCTGTCTCGAACCAGCTTTCCCAGTTGATCATTGCCCGCTCCGAGGCGGGTCGCGAAAACGGCGCCGAATTCGGTCAGCACCAGACCGCTCGCCGTTCGCTCGAACAGCGCCTGGCCGAGCTGTTTTTCGGTACGGCTGATCTGCTGGCTGACGGCGCTGACGGAAACGTTGAGTTCACCGGCCGCCGCCGCCAGTGATCCGAGACGGGCAACGGTTTCGACGGCGCGGAGGCCGTTGAGATGGACGCGGTTGAGCATGGCCATTGAGTTTTTCTAAACTGATCCGGCTGAAATCTCAATTGAAAGGCATATCGAAACGGCAGATTTTGTCGGGAGAGACAGACCTGTGGAGCCGGAAATGTTAGGGATTTTGTCGTCGTCGCTGAAGGTCTTTTTCACTGCGAGCAGGCCGTATGAGCCGCGCCCGGACGGCGAGGCGCAGAGATGGCTGATCGATCCGCTTTCGCATCCGGTGCTGAACACCATGTCGGAGCGCGAACTGGGCGATGTGCCGTTCAGGCTGACGGCACGGCGGACAGTGCACGAAACGGCTCCGCTACGCGCCGGCGGTCGCTGCTGAGCAGGCGCGAAGCGTTCGGCTTGGGGAAAGTCGAGGCGAGCACCGCGTCCCGCGCACGCACTGGCCCAACAGATGGCGATTGTTTCAGCGATCCCTGCACTTATTGTGCAGTGCAATGACATCAGCCACCTCGACAGCGCTGCGTTTCGCCTTCGCTGGCATGATTGCCATGGCGATTGCCATGGGCATCGGCCGTTTCGTCTACACGCCGATCCTGCCCGGCATGATGCAGGAACTGCATCTGTCGCCTGCCGATGCCGGCTGGATCGCCTCTGCCAATTATCTCGGCTACCTCGTCGGCGCGTTGGCGGCGGCGGGCGGCTGGGCGCATGGGCGCGAGCGCCTGCTGATGCTGGCGGGGCTTGGCGCCAGTGCGGTCCTTGCCGCGCTGATGGGGCTGACCGAAGCGATGGCGGCCTTTCTCGCCACCCGCTTTCTGGCCGGTCTGGCCAGCGCCTTCGTCATGGTGTTCATGGCCAGCATCGTGTTCAGCCATATCGCGGCTGCCGGTCGCAACGACCTGCAGGCCTGGCATTTCGGCGGCGTCGGGCTCGGCATAGCGGCATCGGCGGCGATGATGGCGGTGCTGGTCGCCGAGCATTCGGGCTGGGCGGCAGGCTGGCTATGGTCGGCGGCGATTTCGGCCTGCGGTTTCGTCCTCGTGGCCCTGTTGGTCAATGAGGGTCCGCTCGGCAGCGGCGAAGTCGCCCGCGAGCCGGCACTGCGGATGGACCGGTCGTTGGTCAAGGTCATCATCGCCTACGGCCTGTTCGGCTTTGGCTATGTGGTGACGGCGACATTCCTGGTCGCCATCGTCCGGCAAGGCGGCGGCAGCCGCGTCTTCGAGGCCATGGTGTGGATCGTCGCCGGTCTTGCTGGCTTTCCCTCGGTCTGGCTCTGGCAGAAGATCGCGGCCCGGACCGGCCTCTATGCCGCCTATGCGCTGGCGTGCTTCATCGAAGTTGCCGGCGTCACCGCCAGCGTCGCCATCGGCGGCGCCACCGGGCCGCTGCTTGCCGGCGTGCTGCTCGGCGGCACCTTCATTGCCATCACCGCCTTTGGCCTGCAGGCCGCCCGGCAGCAGGCGCCAAGCGCGCCGCGCCGGATCTTTGCCCTGATGACGGCTGCGTTCGGCCTTGGCCAGATCATCGGGCCGGTCGCGGCCGGATTTCTGGCGCAAATGTCCGGCGATTTCTTCCTCGCCTCGATCACCGCGGCGGTCGCGCTGGTCGTCTCCGGGGCCATCACATGGTCGGCTGCGCCAAAATCGCCATGATTGTGGGCTTGCTGTGCCGGGCATCGGGCACAGGCATTTTCTTTCCCACTAATGTGTGACTTTATGCCCGCTGCCGTCAGCTGATTTGCGCCTAGATCGAGGAATTCGCCACAGTGTTCGTATCCTTTTTCCCGCAGCCGAAGCTCTTCTTCTCTTCGGCCGCCGTCTGGAGCCTTGCGGCGATCCTGTTCTGGTTTTTCGGTGGTGAACAATTGGGCGCGGTTTTGGGATTGCCGCCGGCTGCGGCCGGCGCGCCGCCCATCATCGGCATCGCGATCCTCATGTCGCCGCCGTTTCTATGGTTTTATCTCTATTTCGTGTTCTGCGTGGCCGTCTTCTACGCATTCTGGAGCTGGTATTCGCCGCATCCGTGGCAGCGCTGGTCGATCCTGATGACCGCGGTCATCCTGTTCTTCATCTATTTCAATGTGCAGGTCAGTGTCGCCGTCAACGCCTGGTACGGACCATTCTTCGACTATGTGCAGGGACTGATGTCGGGGACTGGAAAGTCGACCAACAGCGAATTTTATATCGGATTGGCGGATTTTTCGTGGCTCGCGCTGGTCGGCATGAATGTGCAGGTGGTCAATGCCTTCATCGTCAGCCACTGGATTTTCCGCTGGCGCACGGCGATGAACAATTATTTCGTCGAGAATTGGAGCAGGCTACGCCATATCGAGGGTGCCTCGCAGCGTATCCAGGAAGACACGATGCGGTTCTCGCAGATCATGGAAGACCTCGGCTCCAGCTTCGTCCAGTCGATCATGACATTGATCGCATTCCTGCCGGTCATGATCCAGTTGCAGGCCCATATCACTGAGTTGCCGATTATCGGCGCGATCCCGCAGCCATTGGTTGTCGCGGCCCTTGCCTGGTGTCTGTTCGGGACGATCTCGGTCATGGTTGCCGGTCTGAAACTTCCAGGGCTGCAGTTCCGCAACCAGCGTGTCGAAGCCGCCTACCGCAAGGAACTCGTCTACGGCGAGGATCATGCGGACCGCGCCCAGCCGGCCACCACCGCCGAGCTGTTCGAGAATGTTCGTCACAATTATTTCAGGCTGTATTTCCACTACATCTATTTCAACGTCGTCCGTTACACCTACCTGCAGGCCGACAACATTTTCTCGCTGCTGATCCTTGGTCCCTCACTGGTGGCGCACAAGATAACGTTCGGCGCGCTGAACCAGATTTCGAACGCATTCGGCAAGGTGACGGGGTCGCTGCAGTTTCTGCTCACCTCCTGGTCGACCATCGTCGAGCTGCAATCGGTCCACAAGCGCCTGCGTGCCTTCGAAGCGACGCTGCAAGGCGAGCCGTTGCCTGAAATCGACCAGCGCTATCTGGCAAGACAGAGCGCCGAGGACCCAGCCTAAGGTTTTGGAAATCGAACCGGGGGGGGGGGGGGGGGCCCCCCCCCCCCCCCCCGGGGGGGGGGGGGGGGGGGGGGGGGGGGGGGGGGGGGGGGGGGGGGGGGGGGGGGGGGGGGGGGGGGGGGGGGGG
>NZ_JBVVQX010000013.1:168422-237263 GCF_055811675.1 Mesorhizobium sp. WSM4808 | reverse complement strand
TGCACCGGCAGCACCAAGGTGATGCGCCAGGCGCTGGAAGCCTCGCATCGCGGCTGGGGCAAGTCGGTCGTCATCGGTGTCGCCGGCGCCGGCCAGGAGATTTCCACACGGCCGTTCCAGCTGGTCACCGGCCGCACCTGGATGGGAACCGCCTTCGGTGGCGCGCGCGGCCGCACCGACGTGCCCAAGATCGTCGACTGGTACATGGACGGCAAGATCCAGATCGACCCGATGATCACTCACACGCTGAAGCTCGAGGACATCAACAAGGGTTTCGATCTCATGCATGAGGGCAAATCGATCAGAAGCGTCGTGGTTTACTGAGGAAGATACCAGGCCGCCGCCCAATCGGCCCGCGACCTCTGTGGTTCACAAGTGGGAGGAGAAAAGAAACATGAGCGAACTCCCCGCCATTCTCGTCGATGCAGACGCCTGCCCGGTCAAGGCCGAGGTCGAAAAAGTGGCCGACCGGCATGGCATCCTTGTCACCTACGTCTCCAATGGCGGCCTGCGGCCATCGCGCGATCCGATGATCCGCAATGTCGTGGTTTCCAAAGGTGCCGATGCCGCCGACGACTGGATCGTGGACAATGCACGCACCAACGACATTGTGATCACCGCCGACATTCCGCTGGCCGCCCGCGCGGTGGCACTCGGCGCGCATGTGCTTGGGCCAACGGGGCGCCCCTTCACGCCGGAAACGATCGGCATGGCGGTAGCGATGCGTGACCTGAAGCAGCATCTGCGCGAGACCGGCGAAAGCAAGGGCTACAATGCCAGCTTCGCGCCGCAAGACCGGTCGCGGTTTCTCGGCGAACTCGACCGCATCTTGCGGCGGGCGCTCAAATCCGCCACACCAGACTAGAAACCGAGCGCCATCCAAGGTTGGAACCGACATGGCTGCCGAAACCCCGGTGAAGTCTCCCATTCAGCGCCACATGTTGTTCGCTGTGTCGGCCTGCGTTGGCGTTTTTGCGCTTCTCGTGGCGTTGCTGCTGCACGCCCCGCTCGCCTATTCGATCGGCGCCAACGCGTTCTTTGCCGCCTATGTCATTCTCGTCGTCGCCCAGATGCCGAAGTTCACCGGCAGGTATCTGAGCAGGAATGCGCGTGCCACGGACCAGCCGGTGCTGGTCATCTTCGCTGTGACGCTTGTCGTCGTCGGCGTTGCCGTTATCTCATTGTTCCTGCTGATCAATCAGAAGGACAGAAGCCATCCCGTCGAGCTCACCTTCGCGCTGCTGTCGATCCCGCTCGGCTGGTTCACCATTCATGCCATGGCAGCGCTCCATTATGCTCATGTCTACTGGATGGACGGCGATGCTGTGGATGCCGAGACCAGGAAGAAAATCCCGGTCGGCGGACTGCTGTTCCCGGGTGACAAACGGCCGGAGGGCTGGGATTTCCTGTACTTCTCGACGGTGATCGGCATGACGGCACAGACCGCCGATACCAACATCTCGACCACGCATATGCGTCGTGTCGTGCTTGTCCATTCCATCCTGTCGTTTTTCTTCAACACGGTCATCGTCGCCGCCGCCGTCAATCTCGCCGTCAGCCTGGGCGGTCCGTAATAAATCCGTGATCAGATGAAACATCGGTTTGGATCGCGACGTATCAGGAGGACAATGAACGCGCAGGCCATGCCGCGAGGCCGGGAGACGAAAGACGATGGAATCCGTTGCCAGAAGCCAATCCGCCGCCGATCCAGGCGCTTCTGCGTCGAACGACAAAACGCTGATCTACCGGCAGTCGCGCTGGACGCGGCTGACGCATTGGCTCTGGGCCATCTCCTTGTTCTTCATGCTGCTGTCAGGCCTGCAGATCTTCAATGCCCGTCCGCAGCTCTATATCGGCAAAGAATCGGGCTTCGACTACAACAACACCATCTTCGCCATCGGCGCCGAGAATTCCGATGCGGGTCCGCGCGGCTACACGGAAATCTTCGGGCTTCGCTTCGACACCACTGGCGTGCTCGGCTGGTCGGGTCCGGCCGGCCAGGAGACGTCCCGCGCCTTTCCATCCTGGGCGACCATCCCGTCCTACTATGACCTCGGCACCGCGCGCGTCATCCATTTCTTCTTTGCCTGGATACTGGCCACGACGTTGATCGTCTGGTTTGTCGCCAGCACCGTGAACGGCCATCTGCGGCGCGATCTCGCGCCACGCCTCGACGATTTGAAGCGATTGCCGCAAGACATCGTCGACCACGCCAAGCTCAAATTCCACCACAGGCGCGAATACAACACGCTGCAGAAGATGGCCTATGGCGGCGTGCTGTTCGTGCTGTTGCCGCTGATGATCATCACCGGCCTGGCCATGTCGCCGAGCATGAATTCGGTGCTGCCGTTCCTCAACGATCTGCTCGGTGGCCGGCAGACGGCACGCACCATCCATTTCACCGTCATGGTGCTATTGGTCGCCTTCTTCGTCGTCCATATCCTGATGATCCTGGCCGCCGGCCCGATCAACGAACTGCGCTCGATCATCACCGGCTGGTATCGGACAGATCCTCCCGCACAGGACGATACAGCCGAGAGGAGTGCCTGACATGGCAAAATTCCAGATCAGCCGCCGCAAATTCCTGACCGGTGCCAGTCTTGGCGTCTCCGGCATCATGCTGTCGGGCTGCGACGCCTTCGACAGTCAGCTAGGTGTTGGCAGCGGCCTGCGCAGTTTCCTCGAAAACGCCAATGGCCTGACCTATCGCGCACAGCGGCTGCTTGCCGGAAGTGACGCGCTGGCCCCGGAATTCACCGAGGCCGACATCCGCCAGCCGCAGCGGCCGAATGGTGTCACCGCTCCCGATGACGATGTCTACAAGGGCTTGCTCGCCAACAACTTTGCCGACTGGCGACTGGAGGTTTCAGGCCTTGTCGAGAAGCCGCTGTCGCTCAGCCGCGAGCAACTCCAGAATATGCCGAGCCGCACCCAGATCACCCGCCATGACTGCGTCGAAGGCTGGAGCTGCATCGCCAAATGGACCGGCACGCCGCTGTCGCTGGTGCTGGACCAGGCGATGGTCAAACCGCAGGCGCGTTACGTCATGTTCCATTGCCTCGACACGATCGACCGCAGCCTGTCGGGCGACATCAAATATTACGGCAGCATCGACCTGGTCGATGCCCGCCACCCACAGACGATCCTCGCCTATGGCCTGAACGGCAAGCCGCTGCCGGTCGAGAACGGCGCTCCGCTGCGGGTTCGCGTCGAGCGCCAACTCGGCTACAAGATGCCGAAATATCTCTACAAGATCGAGCTGGTCGACGGCTTCGCCACTGTCGGCGGCGGTCGCGGCGGCTATTGGGAAGACAATGGCTACGACTGGTCCGGCGGGATCTGATCTGAACACCGCAATTCCGGCTCTGAAGATGCTAGCCTAGCGAGCGGCGAAACAGTTCGCCCTTTCCGGCAATCTGCTCGCCAATGCCGCCAAGCCGCAGCATATGCCAAGCAAGTGCATGGTTGCTCGAGGTTACCGGTTTCCCCAGTTCCTTCTCGACGTCCTCGATGATGCGGGCAACGCGCATGCTGGTGCAGGAAACGAACACCGCCTCACAGTCGCTCGACGCACCGATTTCCAAGATGGCCTGCTTGACCGATGCCGGCGTGATGCGCGCAACGACATTGTCATCCGCCTCGTTGAAGGAGCCCATGACCGGAATGTCCATCCCCCGCGCCATCAGCGATGCACGTAGCGAATGATTGATTTTCGCCAGATAAGGGGTGAGCAGCGCGATCCGCGAGACGCCCAGGGCCTTCAGCGCCGCCCTTGCCGCCGTCACCGGGTTGGTCACTTGCACGCCCGGCAGCACCTCATGAACGCGTTCGGCGACCTTGTGCTCGCCGATAACCAGCGCTCCCGAGGTGCAGGCAAAACCGATCACATCGAACTTGACGTCCGGCAAGAGCCCGACAGTTTCCGGGATGACGGCCGACATCTTCATCAGGTTTTCCGGCGTGATCTCGACATCGCTGTAGAGCCGCGCCTCGTACAGCGCGATGTCGCGCGCGGGCAGCGCATAGCGGAATTCATCCTCGATGGTCTGGTCGGTTCGAAGGACGAGCAGGCCGAGATTGGCGCGGGTGCCGATGCCGTCGTCGGTCTTGAAGGGAATGTGTTCCTTGTCGACGACAAGCGCATCGTCGGCGCGGCTAAGCGGGGCGTCCATGGCGCAGTCCCCTTCCTGATGCCAATCAGAATTGTCGACAATAGAAGCGACAACTTTGCCAAACGTGTCAAGAGCTCCGTTCCAATTTTGGGAACCGGGAAATGCCGGGATTTCGCCCTGTCTGAACGGTGAATCGATCGTCGACCCACGCGCCGTTGACAATGGCCAGCGTCTTCCTGTTGAATTGTCGACAATAGAAACGACAACCATTCGGGTCAGCGATGCGCATATTGATCTTGGGCGGTGGCGTTGTCGGGATCACCACTGCCTATCAGTTGCAGAAGGACGGCCACACGGTCACCGTTCTCGAGCAGGCATCACAGGTGGCCGAAGGGGCAAGCTGGGCAAATGCCGGCATGATCGCGCCCGGCCATTCCTTCGTCTGGTCATCGCCGGCCGCGCCAAAAATCCTGCTGAAGTCGCTGTTCCAGAAAGACCAGGCGCTTCGTTTCAAGCTCTCCGCCGACCCGCATCTCTACGGCTGGTCGCTGCGCTTCCTCATGCAATGCACGGCCGCCAAAGCGCGTCGCAACACCCTTCTCAAACATCGGCTTGCGGTCCATTCCCAATCGGTCCTGCAGGCGGTCGTCAGGGAGGAAGCGATCCAGTACGACAGGACATCGGCCGGCATTCTTTACTTCCACCGCAACCGCCAGGCGCTCGACAAGGGCATCGCCAACATGCGCCTGCTGGAGGCCGACGGCCAGGAGATCCGTATCGTCGACGCGCAGGAAATCGTTGACCGCGAGCCGGCGCTGGCTTCGTCGCGCGACATCATCGCCGGCGGCGTATTGTGTCCGACCGACGAAACCGGCGACGCCGCCAAGTTCACGCGCGCGCTGGCGGCCATCGTCGAAAATAGGGGCGGCAAGATCCTGACAGGGACCAGGATCGTGGGGATCGAACGCAGAAAGGAAACGATCACCAAGATCGTCACCGACAAGGGAGAGTTTCTGGCCGACACCTACGTTCTGTGTCTCGGCGCCGAGAGCCCCGTCCTCGCCCGCAAGATCGGCCTTGGTCTGCCGATCTATCCGGTCAAGGGATATTCCATGACCATTCCCATCGTCGATCAGGCGCTGGCTCCAAAACTCCCTGTCATCGATGAGCACAATCTCGTCGCCATCACGCCGATGGGCGATCGCATCCGCGTGACCGCCACCGCGGAATTCGCGGGCTATGATCGCAGCCACAAGCCTTCGGATTTCGCCTTCATGAAGCGCGTCACGCAGGACCTGTTCCCGCGCGGCATCGCCTATGATCGCGCCGAGATGCGGGCCTGCCTGAGGCCCATGACGCCCGACAACCTGCCGATCCTCGGCCGGCGCGACATTCGAAACCTGTGGCTGAACACCGGGCACGGCCATATCGGCTGGACGATGGCGCATGGATCGGCCCGTATCGTCGCCGATCTGATCGCCGGCCGGGCAGCGCCGATCGCCCTCGACTGCATCCTTCCCACACAGGCGCGGTTCGCCGAACCAAGCGCCGCAAAGGCCTGACGACGCCATGCTCCGACCCGCCAGGCAAAGCAACCGGGACAACAGCGCAGCGTTGGCATCCAAGCCGATCAAGACCGGCCCGCGTGTCTATGAAGAAATCCGTCGCATGGCGATGGATTATCGCTTCAAGCCGAACGAGCGCATCAACGAAGTGGTGCTTGCCGCCAGGCTGAATGTCAGCCGCAGCCCAGTCCGGGAAGCGCTCCAGCGGCTGGTCACGGAGGAACTCATCACTTTCCAGACCAATCGCGGCTTCTTTTGCCGGGGCTTCGATGTCGACGAGATCGTCAATCTTTCCGACGTGCGAGCGGTGCTCGAGGACCGCTCCGTCAGGCTGGCGATCCAGCGCGCGACTGATGAGGAACTCGCCGCGCTCGTCGACTGGTGGGCGCTCACCATGGCGCGCGCCGACTCGTTTTCCAGCACTGAGCTGACCGCCAGGGACGAGGAGTTTCACAACCGCATCGCCAGGCTGTCGGGCAATCCCGAACTGGCGCGCATGCTCGAAGGCATTAACACGCGCATCCATTTCGTTCGCAAGATCGAAGTGGAGAAGCACCGGCGATTGTCGACGACCTACACCGAACACAGCGAAATCGCCCGGGCCATGGTAGCCCGCGATGCCGACAGGGCCGCAAGGCTCATGCACGACCACATCGCCATCAGCGTCGCCGATGCCATGTCGACCGTCAGGGAAGGCTTGGCAAGGATATACATCGACGTCGACCAGATCTAATCGGGCAACCCCAGCTTTGACCGAGGCAACCCATACCGCTCAGGCAACCCCTACCGCTCAGGCGACCTTGTCGAGCAGCGGCCTCAGCGCCGGATGGATTTCCGGTGAGGCGTGCTTGATCAGGGTCAACAGCGCGCGTTCGTTCTCATAAAGAGGCCTGTCGACGCCGATATGTTCGATCAGCCAGCCGGCTTCACCGGCATCGACCGTCTCGGCGCGGCGGGCCAGCGCCTCGGCCGCCCTGTTCTTGGCTTCCCACTCGGCCTCGATGTCGCCTGGCGACCGATAGGCTTCCATGATGCCGGCAAGGCCGCCGGAGATCATGCGGCTGAAGAAGCCGCCTATTTCCGGATCCGCATGTTCGAGGAAGGCATCACGGCGCAGCGCCACATCGCGCGTCGGTGCTTCGTAGCCGGCCGAGCACATGACGAAATTGGCGATCGCCTTGACGAACAGCTCGTTCCAGGACGGATCGTTGTGCCCTTGAGCAGTGCACTCGTTGATCTTGAACAGCACCTCGGCCTCGGCGCGCGTGATGGCGATGTTGCCGTCGCCGCCATGGGCATGGAGGATCCGGCGCAGCCACTCGACCTCCGCCTGTGCGATGAGGCCGGGAGCCAGCGTGCCGCCGAGCATCAGCGGCCCCTTGCCGTCAATGACGGCATGCGCCACCTGCTCCAGCGCATACACACAAAGCTGGCTCGGCGACGATTTCGCCTGTTCCAGCACATGCACCAGCAATTCGAGCTCGGTCCGGCTGTCGACCATGCCATCGCGCGAGATCGTGCGGATCAGCCAGTCGGCATTGTCTTGCGAGATATAGCCCGACGGCTTTTCCTGGTGGACGATATAGTCGGTGACCGCCTCGACGAAGAAGGGCGGCCATTCCTGGCATTTGTCCTTCGCCGTTGCATCGAGCGCAAACAGCGCCTCGGCCTCGCCGCGCGTCACGACGCCATCGCCGAACACTTCATGGCGCAACATCGCCACGTCCTCCGCGGCGATGCGGATTTTCGAGGTCAGCCCGGCCACCGGCGCGCTCATGATCAATTCGCCCATTTGTCGTCCCCGTCCGCCGTCGCCAAGCGCCGGCCCCAAGCGTCATACAAGCCAACATATCAGCAGTGTCTTGAAAAACCGGCAAACGGCGTGGTTAGCGAAGACTTGTCGGCCAACGCATATCGCCCAAAACGTGCCGCGGTTTTGAAGAATGGCATGCACGCGCTTTAGATGTCGCTGACAGGTGACAAGCCGTCGCGCGCGAGCTATGGATGGCGCGTCGAGGACTCAGGGTCTGAGTCCTACCTGTTTGCGGGAGAGAACAGCGAGAGCTGTCGCCGAAGGGGAAATCGCCCGAAATCTCTCAGGCAAAAGAACCGTAGACGGGAAAGACACTCTGGAAAGTCGGGGCTTGCCCCCGCGCCGAAGGTGTAAGCGCCGCTGACAGAGTTCCGGCTGCGCGAGTCTCTCAGGCTTCAGACAGAGGGGCACGGACTGGTCGCCATTCGCGACCGATTGCGTGCGACTCTGGAGACGACATGACGGGCGACGATACAAGACACCTACCCCTCGAAGACATCCATGTAACCGCCGGTGCGCGCTTTGGCGCTTTTGCCGGCTGGTCGATGCCGCTGACCTATCCGGCGGGCGTCATGAAGGAACATCTTCACACCCGCGAACAGGCCGGCCTGTTCGACATCTCGCATATGAAGCTATTCGAAGTCAGCGGGCCGGAGGCGGTTGCGCTGCTCAACCGCGCTTGCCCCTTGGATGCAGGCGCACTCCAAATCTCACAGTCCAAACTGTCCTTTTTCCTCAACGAGGCAGGCGGCATCCTGGACGACCTCATCGTCACCAGACTTGGCGATAGCAGGTTCATGGTAGTCGCCAACGCAGGCAACGCCGTCGCCGATGAAAAGCATTTGCGTGCACTTGCCGCGGATTTCGACGCCAGAGTCGAGCCGCTCGACCGCGTCTTCCTGTCCATCCAGGGTCCTGAAGCCTGGGCCGCCCTTTCCCGCGCCGGCATCGAGACCGGCTCGCTGCTTTTCATGCATGGTGTCGAACCGCGCAAAAACTGGTTCATGAGCCGGTCGGGCTATACGGGCGAGGACGGTTTCGAGATCGGCCTGCCGGAAGCCGATGCACGCGACCTCGTCGCCAAGCTGCTCGGCGACGAACGCGTGCTGTGGATCGGCCTGGCCGCCCGCGACAGCCTGCGGCTGGAGGCAGGACTGTGCCTGCATGGCCAGGACATCACGCCGGAGACCGATCCGGCCAGCGCCGCCTTGATGTGGGCAATTCCAAAGGACATCCGCGCTTCCGGCGCTTTCATCGGCGCCGATGCGCTCCGCGCCGCCGTGGAACGAGGACCCGCGCAAAAGCGGGTAGGGCTTAAGCCGGAAGGCCGCCAGCCGGTGCGTGGCGGTGCCGCGCTTTTTGACGCCGACGGCAATCCGGCCGGCCAGGTCACATCGGGCGGCTTCGGCCCCTCGGCCGGCCATCCGGTCGCCATGGGCTATGTCTCGACACCTCTGGCAAAGCCCGGAACGCGGGTCTTCGCCGATGTGCGCGGGACGAAAATCCCAGTCGATATCAGTTCCCTGCCCTTCACACCCCATCGCTACCGCAAAGGATGATCTCAATGGCAACGACCTATTTCACATCGGATCACGAGTGGCTCCGCGTCGAGGGCGGCATCGCCACGGTCGGCATCACTGATTACGCGCAGGAGCAGCTCGGCGACCTCGTCTTCGTCGAACTGCCGGAGACCGGAAAAAAATTGACCAAGGGCGACACCGCCGTCGTGGTCGAATCCGTCAAGGCGGCATCCGATGTCTATGCACCGGTCGATGGCGAGATCACAGAGGCCAACGGCACGCTGTCGTCGGATCCGTCACTGGTCAACTCGGCCGCAACAGGGGCCGGCTGGCTGTGGAAGATGAAGCTTGCCGACGAAAGCCAGCTCTCTGGCCTCATGGATGAGGCCGCCTACAAAGCCCATATCGGTTGATATCAGGACTTATTGACATGACCGCAGCACCCTACCCCTTCTCGGCCCGCCATATCGGTCCCGGCCTCAACGACACCAGGGCGATGCTGGCCGCCATCGGCGTGCCCTCGATCGAGACACTGATCAGCCAGTCCGTACCGAAGTCGATCCGGCTCGATCGGCCGCTTGCCCTACCAGCACCGGCGAGCGAAGCGGAAGCGCTGGCCGAACTCTCGGCTGTCATGTCCGGGAATACGGTGCTGAAAAGCTTCATCGGCGCCGGTTATCACGGCGTCCATGTCCCGCCGGTTATCCAGCGCAATCTGTTCGAGAATCCTGCCTGGTACACGGCCTACACGCCCTATCAGGCAGAGATCAGCCAAGGCCGGCTCGAAATGCTGTTCAACTTCCAGACGCTGGTCACCGAATTGACCGGCCTGCCGGTGGCCTCGGCCTCGCTGCTGGATGAGGCAACCGCCGTGGCCGAAGCCGTCGGCATCGCCTTGCGCCACCACCGTGACAAGCGAACCAAGGTCGCACTTGCCGGCACGCCGCATCCGCAAACGCTGGACGTGGTGCGCACCCGTGCCGAGCCGCTCGGCATCGAGATCGATGGCGAAACGATCGACGACAACACCGCCGCCCTGCTTGTCTCCTGGCCGGATACATTTGGCATCTATGGCGATCACAAGGCAGCGATCGACAAGGCGCGCGCGACCGGGGCTATCGTCGTCTTCATCGCCGACCCGCTCGGCCTGACGCTGACCGACGCGCCGGCCAAGCTCGGCGCCGACATCGCCGTCGGCCCGATGCAGCGTTTTGGCGTGCCGATGGGCTTTGGCGGCCCGCACGCGGCCTATTGCGCCGTCTCCGACAGGCTCACGCGGTTGATGCCCGGCCGCCTGGTTGGCCAGTCTACCGACAGCAAGGGCCGGCCTGGGTACCGGCTTGCCTTGCAGACGCGCGAACAGCATATCCGCCGCGACAAGGCGACCTCCAACATCTGCACCGCGCAGGCGTTGCTCGCCAACATGGCGACTGCCTATGCCATCTGGCACGGCCCCGCCGGGCTGCAGGCGATTGCCGGGCGCATCCACACGCTGGCCAATCGTCTCGCCTCCGGGCTCAAAGCAGCAGGTATCTCCGTGCTCGGTTCAAGCCGCTTCGACACGGTGACGGCGGAGGTGAAGGGCAAGGCAACTTCGATCGCCACTGCGGCTGAAAAGGGTGGCAGATTGCTGCGTGCCGTCGATGCCGACCATATCGGCATTGCCTTCGACGAAACTTCGACCGAGGCCGATCTCGACGCAATAGCGGCCCTGTTCGGCGCCAAGGCTGGTGTCTCCGCCGACAGCACGGTGCCCGGCAAGCCGCGCGGCAAGGAGTTCCTGACCCAGCCTGTTTTCCACGAAAACAAGTCGGAAACCGAGATGATGCGCTTCCTGCGCCGGCTCGCCGACAAGGACCTGGCGCTCGACCGCGCCATGATCCCACTGGGGTCCTGCACCATGAAGCTCAACGCCGTCGCCGAGATGATGCCGGTGAGTTGGCCGAGCATTGCCAATCTGCACCCTTTCGCCCCGGCCGCGCACTCGACAGGCTACCGTGCCATGATCGGTGAGCTGGAGGGCTGGCTGTCGGAGATCACCGGATTCGACGCCGTCACCTTGCAGCCCAATGCCGGGAGCCAGGGCGAATATGCCGGCCTGCTCGCCATCCGCGGCTATCACCGCTCACGCGGCGACAACCACCGCACCGTCTGCCTGATCCCCTCCTCGGCGCATGGTACCAATCCCGCGAGCGCGGCGATGGCCGGCATGAACGTCGTCGTCGTGCGCTGCACCGAAGACGGCAACATCGACATGGACGACATGAAGGCCAAGGCGGCTGAACATGCGCAAAATCTCGCGGCGCTGATGTTCACCT
Organism: Mesorhizobium sp. WSM4808; assembly: GCF_055811675.1. NCBI lineage: Bacteria > Pseudomonadati > Pseudomonadota > Alphaproteobacteria > Hyphomicrobiales > Phyllobacteriaceae > Mesorhizobium > Mesorhizobium sp. WSM4808. The sequence continues at coordinate 225,935 of NZ_JBVVQX010000013.1, read as the reverse complement.
ATCCCTCGACGCATGGCGTGTTCGAGGAAGGCGCACGCGATCTCTGCGCACTGATCCATGAGCATGGCGGCCAGGTCTATTTCGACGGTGCCAACCTCAACGCGCTGGTCGGGCTTGCCCGTCCCGGCGATATTGGCGCCGATGTCTGCCACATGAACCTGCACAAGACCTTCTGCATACCGCATGGCGGCGGCGGACCCGGCATCGGGCCGATCGGCGTCAAGGCGCATTTGAAGCCGTATTTGCCCGGCCATGTCACCGAAGGCTCGGCGCACGCCGTCTCCGCCGCCCCCTTCGGCAGCGCCTCGATCCTGCCGATCACCTGGATGTATATCCGCATGATGGGCGCCTCGGGCCTCAAGCAGGCGACCGAAACGGCCATCCTGTCCGCCAACTACATCGCAACGCGGCTCGGTACGCATTTCCCGGTGCTCTACAAGGGCAGGCAGGGACGCGTCGCGCATGAATGCATCCTCGACACCCGTGTGCTCAAGGACAGTGCAGGCATCAGTGTCGACGATGTCGCCAAGCGCTTGATCGATTATGGTTTTCACGCGCCGACCATGTCCTTCCCGGTCGCCGGCACGCTGATGGTGGAGCCGACCGAGTCCGAGCCCAAGCGGGAACTCGACCGCTTCTGCGAGGCCATGATCGCCATATCGGCAGAGGCAGCAAAAGTCGCCAGGGGCGAATGGCCTTTGGCCGACAATCCGCTGGTCAACGCGCCGCACACCGCCGCCGAGGCGCTGGCGGGCCAGTGGAACCATCCCTACTCGCGCCTGGAAGCGGCCTATCCGGCCGGCGACGCCGACACGGCAGCCAAGTACTGGCCCCCGGTGTCACGCATCGACAATGTCGCCGGCGACCGCAACCTGGTCTGCTCGTGCCCGCCGCTGTCGGATTATCTGGGTGCCGCGGAGTAATTACGCTGAGCGCAAGGCCGGCTTGATCGGCTCGGCCTTGCCCATCCTCTTGCGGCTGATGACGCAATTTCGTCCGGCGCGTTTGGCGGCATAGAGCGCCGCGTCCGCCTCGGCGAGCACGTTGTCCAGCCTGCTGCCGCTTGCCTCGCCAAAGCCGATGCCGCCGCTGACCGTGCTGCGCAACTTGCCGAGCTGGGTGGGGACGATTTCGGTGCCGAACGCCACGCCTATCTTGCTGGCGAGATCGTAAGCCTTTTCATCCGTCATCCGCGACATGACGATTGCGAACTCCTCGCCGCCAAGGCGAAAAGCGTCGACGCCGGGCCGGGCATATTTCTTGATGACGGCGGCAAAACGGCACAAGACCTGATCCCCTACCGGGTGACCGTAGACATCGTTCGTCCGCTTGAAATGGTCTAGGTCGAACATGACGATGGACATGAACGGACCGAAACTCCGTTCGCCGTAGAGCGACGTCAATGCCCGGCGGTTCAGCAATCCTGTCAGCGGATCGGTCATGGTCTCGGCCTTGAGTTCGATCTGCGCCTGCAGATGATGGAGGGAGAGCGTCAACGCTCCGAGGCCGGTCATGCAGGCGACCGCCACTACGGAATTCAATCGTTCGGCCCAGTTGTCGGGCGCAACCCCGAGCGTCCATTGCCCCTTGGTCAGCAGAACCACGCCGCAAAGCGCAAAAGACATCGCGCAGGTGCCGCTCAGAAACGAAACCACCAGAAGGATGCGGCGATCGTGACTGCCGTTGATCCAGAACATGGCGCCGATCGCCGACAGCAGCGCCGTCACCGTGGTGTAGGTGACTATGAAGCCAATGCCGTCAAAGCCCATAAAGGTCACGACGGCACAAATGGCCATGGCGGCAAGCGCAGGTGCAACGGCACGTCCGTAGCCGGGCATCCCCAGAAATTGCATGGCCGACAAGCAGATGATCAGGAACCCCAGGCTGAGCAGCGCAAGCACAATCTGACAAAGCAGTGGATCGGGATCCTTTGTGTACCGCCAGAACAGGATCACATGCGCGACGAGCACCAGAATTCCGCACGCAACCGTCAGCACGAAACCTGCCTTGGGCGCGGTGAACCAGATCGCAAACATGGTGACGCTAAGGCATATGCCCGACAGCGCGGCTGCGAGCAGGAGCGAACTGAAGTCCAGCATATCGGGCAAGGGCCTCTTGAGCGTCGGCGGTTGCGCTGCATTCTAGGTCAGCGGCAGCCCTCAGATACGGGTTTTCAGGCGATCCATCGATGCAACCTGCGGATAGGGTTTACAAAGCGTCGATGGCACGTGTCCCGAAACCGGACCCATGGATGCGAGATCAACCCTTGTTCAAGAGAGCGAGGTTGGCGTTGACGACTGTTGGATCGGCCATGCCGGCCTTCGCTTCGAGCAGCAACGCCTTGGCCTTCTTGCGATTGCCGCGCAGCAGTTGCGAATAGCCCATATTGTTGACGATCTGCGGCTTGCGGCCGGCGACCTTCAAAAGCTGGCCGTAGGCTCGGTCGGCGAAGTCGAAGCGGCCGAGTTCATCATAGGAAGCGGCGAGCCCCATCCAGGCCTCCGCATTGTCGGCTTTCAACTCGACGGCCTTGCGGAAGTGCTTTTCGGCGAGGCCGTAATTGGCGTCGCGAAACTGCGCCTTGCCTTGCGCCAGATCGGAGGTTTCGGTGTCTTTTGCCGCCGGTTGGATGGCGGTGGTCTTGGTGGTGTCGACGCCACTCGTCGTACAGCCAGACATCATCAAGACGGCCGCCATTGCGGCCATTGCCGTGAAATTACTGTGACGCATGCCCCTGCCTCATCGCCCGATTTGCCGGGTCGTTCTCAGGAAACACAATATATCAGCGGCGATTAAACTTCGGTGCCGAAACGCCGCCAAAATTCGGCTTCGGGCACACCAGCCATTAACCACCAGGCACCAGACGAAGACCTATTCCTAAGAGAATCCCGGCAGCAAGGAAGCGAGCGGCCTTTCATGGCCCCATGACCTTGAGTACTTCGGGAACCGGATAGCGGTTGCCGTCATAGCGCAGCCGGTAGGTCCGTTTCACCGGCTTGCCGGGATGGGACTGGCACTCGCCATCCTTGTCGGGAGACGGGTCATCGGTTTGCGTCCGCTCGAGCGCGACCATGTCGTGATAGCCGTGATGGCTCGTCGGGCTCATTGCCAGGCTGACCTCGGTCGAATGAAAGGATCCCGCGCAATTGGTGTCGCCCTCGCCGCCATTGCCGGCCACGACAAGGCCATCGAGTACCAGGCGCAGGGCATCGTCGGCGAGAACATAAAGCCGCAGGTCGGTTTCGCTGAAGGGATTGGCCTGCGAATGGTTCGCGATTTCGATGCGCAGGCCGAAGGCCATCACCCCGGGCGCCAGCCTGTAGCGGCCGGTATCGAACTCGATCTTGCGGATGGCGATGGCATCATCGGCGATCAGCCCCGGCTGGAGCAGGCGCTGGCGCACCTGCAGGCTGTTCATGTCGACGACCAGAAGCTCGATATCGCCGACATGGCCGTCGTCGCTGGATTGGGCGCTGTCGATCAGCGGCACGGCTACCAACAGCAGGTCGTCATGGGCAGGCCAGATCTTGCAGCTCAACCCAAACGGCGTGTCGCCATCCGTCAGGGCGATGCTGAAATGGGGTTCGAGCGTGAATGAGGTGCCGTCGGCGCGCTTTCGAGCTTTGGGGTAGGCCTGCTGCACCAGGGCGGCGGCATCGCCGCAATCGTCGGCCACGGCGCAAGCGGGCGACAGGCTGGCTGCGGCAAGGCCGAGGAAGAGAGTGCGCAACAGCATGGACTTTTCACCTGCAAGGCCGAGTACGGTCATAACAATGGTTTGTCAGTCCCCTTGCTAGGACTTTTGTGGGGCGCTCGCCAGAGCCGGACGATTTCAGCTCGAATCGAAGCCTCACACCTTTCGGCATCATGCTATTGCGCCGTCATTTTGACGATGACTGGAATGGCCGCGATCATCAGCACCACCGGCAGGATGCATACCACCACCGGCACCGACATCTTGGCCGGCAGAGCGTGCGCCTTTTCCTCGGCCAACGACATACGCTTATGGCGCATGTCGTCGGAAAAAACGCGCAGCGCCCCCGACAGGCTGGTGCCGAGTTCCTTGGACTGCTGCAGCAGCGTGGCGAAGGAACGCACCTCGTCCAGGCTGAGGCGGTCGGCGAGCGCCTTCAGCGCATCGTCGAGGCTGCGCCCTGCCCTCAGCTCCAACGACACCAGCTGCAGGTTCTGGCTGAGCGCGGGATAGGTCTTGGCGAGTTCCTTGGAGACGCGCTCTATGCCCGCCTCCATGCTCATGCCGGCATCCGAGCAGACAATCATCAGGTCCATGAAATCGGGAAAGCCGTTGCGGTACTCACGCCTGCGTTCCCGCACTTTCTGGCTCAACACCAGGCCGGGCAGGAAATAGCCGGCCGCTCCCGACAGGATGACGAATGTCCAGCGACTGGCCATCGTCGCGTCCGGGCTGGCCATCCACCGGTTGAGCACAAACACACCGATTGCCGTGCCGATCATCGCGCTGAACCGGATCAGGAAGAACGTGCCGACAGCGCGCGGCTCCATGTAGCCCGCCTGGATGAGCTTCATGCGCAGCCGGGCGACATTTTCCGGATCGCTCCTGGCGTAGAATTCCTGCGCCCGCTTCACCGCCTTCTCGCGCACGACGCCGGTATTCTTCTTCTGCACCGGCTCTGGTTTGGCGGCCACGGGGCCGTTGTCGACCCTGAGCCGGCGCATGACCTCGTTGCGGTCGCCCTTCGCCATGACAACAGGCCAGGCAACAGCGGCAGCACCCGCCGCCAGCAGCAGGATGGCCACCGGCATCAATGAGGTCGGCGCAAGCGAGGCGAGGAATTCGATGAAGCCCTGCATGTCAGAACTTGAAATTCGACATCTTGAACATGATCAGATTGCCCAGCATCAGCCAGGTGATCGAGCCGCCGAGCAGGTACCAGGTTTTCGCCTCGCCCCAGACGTCGCGGTAGAAGCCCGGCATCAGCGCCATAATGGCGGTGAACAGCAACGCCGGCACCGCTGTCAGGATGTAGGCCGACATCCGACCTTCTGTCGCAATGGCGCGCACCTTGCGGCGCAGCTTGCCGCGCTCGCGGATCGTCGTCGCCAGGCCGTCGAGGATCTCGCGCAGATTGCCGCCCGAACTGGTCTGGATCGAGACGGCGGTGACGAACAGCGGCAGATCCTCCTGGCCGACCCGGTCGAACAGCGAGTTCAACGCCGAAACCAGATCGGAGCCATAGGTCACCTCGTCGGCGATGACGCCGAACTCGGTGCCGATCGGGTCGGGCATCTCGCGCGCCACCATGGCGATCGCCACCGGCACCGGGTGGCCGGCCTTCAGGCCACGCGTGATCAGTTCCAGCGCCTCCGGCAATTGCATGCCGAACCGCTTTACCCGGCGCTTGCGCTTGAAGCGCAGCGTGATCACCGGCAGCACCGGCACAAGCACCACAAACAGCACAAGCCCCATCAGCGGCGGCAAGCCGTACCAGATGGCGACCAGGGTCATCGCCATCGCCACGCCGCAGCTGATCATCAGGAATTTCGACAGCGGCATGATCATGCCCGACTGGGTTCGCAAAGCGCGGAACCGATCCAGCGAAAACAGCGGCGTGCCTGCGTCGAGGCCGCGTTCCTTGCGCAGTTGGACAAGCACCTGCTCCTGGCTGATCTTGTTTTCCTGCAGCTTCATGCGCCGGTTGATGGCGGTGCGCTTGTCGCTGCGGCCGGCATAAAGCAGGTAGCAGGCCTCGGCGATCAGGATGCCGGTCAGCGCGGCCGCGGCATAAACGACATAGATAGCGCTCATTCCATCGAACACTTGGCTACTCCTGCGGCCGGCCGGGTTCGAAATATCGTCCGGGAAACTCGATGCCCATGGCACGCAGATCCTCAAGGAAGCGCGGCCGGATGCCGGTCGCCTCGTAGTGGCCCAGAATCCTGCCGTCGGCCTCCATGCCGGTACGCACGAAGCGGAAGATCTCCTGCATCTGGATGACATCTCCTTCCATGCCGGTCACCTCGGCGACACTGGTCACCTTGCGCTTGCCGTCGGACAGGCGCGTCAGCTGAACGATCAGGTCGAGCGCGCTGGCGATTTGGCTGCGGATCGACTGCACCGTCATCGGCATGCCGGTCATGCCGAGCATCTGCTCGAGCCGCGAAATGGCGTCGCGCGGCGTGTTGGCATGGATGGTCGCCATCGACCCTTCGTGGCCGGTGTTCATTGCCTGCAGCATGTCGAAAGCCTCCTCGCCCCGGCACTCGCCGAGGATGACGCGGTCGGGGCGCATGCGCAGTGCGTTCTTGACCAGGTCGCGCTGCTTCAGCTCGCCATGGCCTTCGATGTTAGCCGGACGTGTTTCCATACGCGCGACATGCGGCTGCTGCAGTTGGAGCTCGGCCGCGTCCTCGATGGTGATCAGCCGCTCGTCCTCGGGAATGAAGGCCGACAGCGCATTGAGCATGGTCGTTTTGCCGGTGCCGGTACCGCCCGAAATGATCGTCGTCTTGCGGGCATGCACGGCCGCCGCCAGCACTTCGGCCATGTTCTGGGTGATGGCGCCGAATTCGACCAGTTTGTGCAGGCCGAGCTTGTTCTTGGAGAATTTTCGGATCGACACCAGCGGCCCATCGACCGCAACCGGGCGGATGGCAGCGTTGAAGCGCGAGCCGTCCAGCATGCGGGCATCGACCATCGGCTGCGATTCGTCGACGCGGCGACCAACCGCGGCGACGATCTTGTTGACGATGCGCAGGAGATGCGCCTCGTCCTTGAACGGAATGTGGACCGGCTGCAGCTTGCCCTTCTTTTCGACAAAGCAGTTCATGTGGCCGTTGATCAGGATATCGTTGATGTCCGGGTCCTTGAGCAGCGGCTCGAGCGGACCGAGGCCGACCATCTCGTCGACGATGTCGTCGACCAGCGCGTCAAGCTCGACGGTGTTGATCGCCATCCGCTCCTGCTTGGTCTTTTCCGACACGAAATCATGCACTTGCCGGCGCATCTCATCCTTCGGCAAACGCTCCAGCGCGACAAGATTGATCTCTTCGAGCAGCAGCCGGTGGATACGCACGCGCGCATCGAGCACCTTGTTGGCATTCTTTGCCGGCGCTGTGTCCGGCTTTGCCGGCAAAGCCTTTCGGCTGGTCGGAATGACGACGGCATGATGGGCGACCGGCGTCGTCTCAGGCACGCGCTGCGGAAGCGCATCGCGGTTCTGCAGGGCGGAGAAGCGGCTGGTCATCCGGCTTTCCTCTTCAGCAATCCACGGCCCATGCCAAACAGCGAGCGCGATTTCGCCCGGGTTGGGACCGCCTCCTCCGGCAGGATGATCTTCTTCAGATCGTTGACGACATTGGCGTTTGGATCGATCTCGTGCAACGGCACGCCGCGATCGACCGCCTCGCGCACCAGCCGATAGTTGTTGGCGATACCGCCGACGAAATGCTCGCCGAGAATTTCCTGGACGTCCGCCTGCTTGATGCCGTTGTCGAACATCTTCTGTTCGAAACGGTTGACGATGACGTTCGGCTTCACTTCCTTGCCGGCAGTCTCGTAGACCGCCTGGATCAGCCGCTGGGTGTGGCGCAGGCACGGCACCGTCATTTCCGCGACGATGTAGAGCTTGTTGGAACCGAGCAGCACGGTTTCCGTCCATGGAAACCAGGTGCGTGGCATGTCGATGACGACATTGTCGAAATAGGCCGAAACGAGGTCCAGCATGCGCACCACGACATCGGTCTTGAACGAGCGCATCTCTGCTGGATGCGCCGGTGCCGCCAGCACGCACAGCCCGCTGGCATGCTTGGACAGCATCACGTCGAGCAGTTGCCGGTCGAGACGCTCGGGCTGGTTCTCGATCTCGGTGATGTCGAAACGCGGTTCGAGGTCGAGATATTCGGCACAGGCGCCCTGCTGGAAATTGAGATCGACGACGCAGGTCGACGCGCCGCGCGTCACCGAGTGATGCAGCTGGAAAGCGGTCTGCAGCGCCAGCGTGGTGGTGCCGACGCCGCCCGCGGCAGGCATGAAGGTGTAGATCTGCGATTCGGTGTTTTCCTCGCGCCCGGGTCCCTGCAGCGCCCGCACGACGGAGCGCACCAGATCGGCCGTGGTGATCGGCTTGACCAGGAAATCCGCGACCTTGAGCTGCACCAGAATGCGCACCGCGGCGGCGTTGAACTCCTGGGTGACGACGACGACCGGAACCTTGTCCTCCAGCCGGCGCATAATGCGCTGCAGCGACTCGACCTCCTCCAGCCTTGCCGCATCCATGTCGACGATGATGGCGCCGAAGTCGGCTTCCTGGATCTCGCCGCGCAACTCGGTGACGTTCTTCTCCACCGTCGAGAGCTGTATGATCTCGGAGGCGGAAAATGCGGTGCGCGTGTCCTGCGCAAATGTCCTGTCGGTCGATACGAGCAGGATCTTCCTGGTCTTGATGCCGTTTGCCATTCTGTCAGCCTGTCAGGTCGATCGACCGTTGGATCAGTTGCCCGTGGGATCAATTGGTCGTGCTGGACTGCGACGCCTTGGCACCGGCCGCCTGATCGGGTGTGACAGCCGCGGCACTGCCTCGTTGGGCCGGCACCAGGAGCCTGGTGTTCTGGACCCCGTATTTCCAGGGATCGACCATCTGCATGACGGTGTTGGCGGCCTGCGCATTTCCGGCGCCGGCCGTCGGCCCTTCGCTGCGCACATAGTCGTCGCTGGTGCAGCCGGCGGCAAAGCCGGTCAGCAGCAAGGCGACGCTCGATCCAAAGACCAGACGCATGGCTTCAATCCTTCGGCAGGTCGAGGAAATGCCCAGCCGAAGCGGCCGCTGCAGGTTGAGTGACGCGGCCGTCTGCCAGCGCCACGGTGCGACCGGCATCGGAATCCTTCACTTCCTCGGTGTTGTTGAGAAAATAGTCGGCGTTGCTGGCCGGCTGCGTGCCATCTGTCGGCTCGATGAGCTTCTTCGACGGATCGACCGGCTTGACCAGATAGGGCGTCACGATGATGACGAGGTCGGTCTCGCGCCGCTGATAGGATTTCGAGGAAAACAGCGCCCCAAGCACCGGCATCTTGCCGAGGCCGGGAATGCGCGACGTGGTGATGTCGTTTTGCGACTGCAGCAGTCCAGCGATCATGAAGCTCTGGCCGTTCTTCAGGTCGACCGACGTCCTGGCACGGCGCACGATGAAGCCGGGAACCGAGATGGTGCCGATATTGTAGGAGGCCGATGCGTCGATCGAGGAGACTTCCGGCGCGATGTCCAGACTGACCAGCCCATCCTTGAGGACGGTCGGCGTGAAATCCAGGCTGACGCCGTATTTCTTGTAGCTGACCGAGATCTTGCCGTCGTCTTCGGAGACCGGGATCGGGAATTCGCCGCCGGCGAGAAAGCTCGCCGTCTGGCCGGACCGGGCGATCAGGTTCGGCTCGGCCAACCGACGGGCGAGACCGCGTTCCTCGAGCGCCTTGATAGCGATATCGATCGACACGCCGTTCGACAAAAGCCTGCCGATGATCTCGCCGGTGCCGGCGGCCGGCACTGTACCCGGATCGATCGAGACGTCGCGGCCACCGAGGCCGTAGGCAAAATTGGCGGCGTATTTGGCGCCCAGATCCTGACCCGCCTGGCGGTTGATCTCGACAAAGCGGACATTGAGCTGGACCTGCTGCGACGATGAGATGTTGACCGAGTTGATGACCTCCTCGGCGCCGGAAAAGCGCGTCGCGATCTTGTTTGCCTTTTCGGCGGCGACCGCGTCATCCGCCTCGCCCGACAGCACGACCCGGCCATTGGCCGATCCGACCTTGATCCTGGCATCCGGCACGCTGGCCCGAATGGTGCTGGCCAGCTGGTCTGTGTCGAGCGTCACCTCGATGTCGACGGTGCCGACAAGCTGCTTCTTCTCATCGAACAGCGCAATGCCGGTAGTGCCGAGATTGTTGCCGAGCACGTAGAAGGATTTGTCGGTCAGCGGATTGACGTTGGCGATCTCCGGGTCGCCGATGACGATCTGGTAGAAGGCGGCACTGGTCATGATCGTCTTCGGCTTGCCCTTGGCAACCTTGATCGACGCATTCTTGGTCGACGACACATAGACGATGTCGTTGTCAGCTCTCGCCGAGGCGCCGAAAGCCAGCATCGCGGCAGCAGCCAGCGAAGACGCGACAGCCACCGCACGCAAAATGCGCAACCGCCCCATGACCCGATATGTGAACAGCCCGAACATTGTCCCGTCCCTCACCCAGTCCCCACTGGCTTATTTCTGGTCCCGCGAAGGAACCTGGTATTCCTCGGCCTTCGTGCCGCGCGTTACGATGACCGTCTTGAACTTCGGTTTCTCCGGCTCCTTGGTGACGGCGTCGAACACCGAGCCGGCCGCGGCCTGCACATCCGAGGCGACCGATCCGCCGAAGGAGGAGATGGTGGTGACGCCGTTCTTGCCGTCACCGCCTTCGCTGGCGGACCGAAGCGACAGGGACAAGGTGCCGACGGTGCGGGCCAACGCCACTTTCTGCGCGCCGTCTGTCGTCACCTCTATAGTCACCGAATTGGAAATCTGCGGCGTCGTCTGGCGCTCGTCGGCGCCCTGCCCGACGCTCAGCACCTTGGCATCGGCGACGACGATCTCGGAGGTGATGGTCGAACCGGCGGCCCCTTGCGCATTCTTGGCCACTTCCTGAATTTCGCCGGCATCGCGCGTCAGCACCACGTCCACGCGGTCACCGGGCGTGACGAAGCCGCCGACACCGGCGATCTCATCGGTGCGGATGGTGACCGCCCGCATTCCAGGCGTCATCATGTTGGAGAGTGTCGCGCGGCCGTTCGGACCGGACAGCTTGGTCAGCAGCACCGGTTCGTTGACCTCGATCGGCGACAGCACCACGCGGCTGCCATCGGCAAGCAACGCATTGATGGTGGTGAAGGCGCCCTGCGGCACGGCCTCTTGCGACCACGGGATTTCGCTGAGCTGCGCGCGGTCGAGCGCCATGCCGTAGCGCAATGGGGCATTCGCCACCACGATGGTCTTGAACTCGACCTTCGGCACAACAAGTGCCGGGATCGACGACGTCTTCTCTTCGGAATCGGCCTCGGCCTGGCTTTTGACCCAGAAATCCGCGGCAAAGATCGAGATCGCCCCGAAAACGGCGGCGATGCCGATCATCGATATGGCCTTGCCCCTCACGCCTAAACCCCTGATATCAGCAGTTTCTTGTTTTGTTGGGCTCACGCTAGGCCGCATTGTTAAAGAATCAGGAATCTTGCGCGGCGGCATCGGACCTATTTCCGCCCGCTTGGTTATCGAATGGTTTTGGGTTAAGAGGGATCAGATCCCCGAACGGAACAGGAACCTCGGTCGCTTGGCGCTGAAAAGCGTGGCAGTATCGCGAGGTGATTCGCAGCACCGGACCCTATGGCAGGCATGGACGACAACAACGATCTCTTCGGCAATATGGACAAGCAGCCGCAGCCGGTTCGCACACCGGCGCGCCCGGCGGATCCGCTGGTGCAGGCCACCAAGCGTCCTGCCTCAATCAAGGATGGCAGCGAGGGCTATAGCGCTGCCGACATCGAGGTGCTGGAAGGGCTGGAGCCGGTGCGCCGCCGGCCAGGCATGTATATCGGCGGCACCGACGACAAGGCGATGCACCATCTGTTCGCCGAGGTCATCGACAATTCGATGGACGAGGCGGTAGCCGGCCATGCCACCTTCATCGATGTCGAGCTCTCGGCCGACGGCTATCTCGCCGTGACCGACAATGGCCGCGGCATCCCGATCGATCCGCACCCGAAGTTCAAGAAGCCGGCGCTCGAAGTGATCATGACGACGCTGCATTCGGGCGGCAAGTTCGACTCCAAGGTTTACGAGACATCAGGCGGCCTGCATGGCGTCGGCGTGTCCGTGGTCAACGCGCTGTCGGACCATCTCGAGGTCGAGGTCGCGCGGGGACGGCAACTGTATCGACAAAAATTCTCGCGCGGCGTTCCCGTGACCGGCCTGGAGCAACTGGGCGAAATCCACAACCGGCGCGGCACAAAGATCCGATTCCACCCCGACGAGCAGATTTTCGGCAAGGGCGCTGCGTTCGAACCGGCGCGGCTCTACCGCATGACGCGCTCGAAAGCCTATTTGTTCGGTGGTGTCGAGATCCGCTGGACCTGCGATCCGTCGCTGATCAAGGAAAAAGATCAGACACCGGCCAAGGCTGAATTCCATTTTCCCGGCGGCCTGAAGGATTATCTCAAGGCATCGCTCGGCGACGACTTCCAGGTGACTCGCGAAATCTTCGCCGGCAAGAGCGAGAAACAAGGCGGCCATGGCTCGCTCGAATGGGCGGTGACCTGGTTCGGCGGCGACGGCTTCATCAATTCCTACTGCAACACCATCCCGACCGGCGAAGGCGGCACCCACGAAGCCGGCTTCCGCAACGTGCTGACGCGGGGCCTGCGCGCCTATGCCGATCTCGTCGGCAACAAGCGCGCCTCGATCGTGACCTCGGAAGACGTCATGATCTCGGCGGCGGGCATGCTGTCGGTGTTCATCCGCGAGCCGGAATTCGTCGGCCAGACCAAGGACAGGCTGGCGACGATCGAGGCAATTCGAATTGTCGAGACCGCGATCCGCGATCCGTTCGACCATTGGCTGGCCGACAATCCGCAGGAAGCCTCGAAGCTGCTCGAATGGGTGATCGCGCGCGCCGACGAGAGGGTGCGCCGACGGCAGGAAAAAGAGGTGTCGCGCAAGAGCGCGGTGCGCAAACTGCGGCTGCCGGGCAAGCTCGCCGATTGCACGCAGAATGCCGCGGCCGGCGCTGAACTGTTCATCGTTGAAGGTGACTCGGCCGGCGGCTCAGCCAAGCAGGCGCGGGACCGCGCCAGCCAGGCGGTGCTGCCATTGCGCGGCAAGATCCTCAACGTCGCCAGCGCCGGCAACGACAAGCTCGCCGGCAACCAGCAGATCTCGGACCTGATCCAGGCGCTCGGCTGCGGCACGCGGTCGAAATACCGCGACGAGGATTTGCGCTACGACCGCGTGATCATCATGACCGACGCTGATGTCGACGGCGCCCATATCGCCTCGCTGCTGATCACCTTCTTCTACCAGGAGATGCCGGCACTGGTGCGTGGTGGCCACCTCTATCTGGCGGTGCCGCCGCTTTACTCGATCAGGCAAGGCGGCAAGGTCGCCTATGCCCGGGATGACGCGCACAAGGACGAGCTCCTGCGCACCGAATTCACCGGGCGCGGCAAGGTCGAACTCGGCCGCTTCAAGGGCCTGGGCGAGATGATGGCGGCCCAGCTCAAGGAAACCACCATGGATCCGAGGAAGCGCACGCTGCTCAGGATCGACGTGATCGACGCCGAGGCGGCGACCAAGGACGCCGTCGATGCGTTGATGGGCACCAAGCCGGAAGCCCGCTTCCGCTTCATCCAGGAACGCGCCGAATTCGCCGAGACGGAAGTGCTGGATATCTAGCCATCAGCCGGTTTAGCTTGCGCTTCTGATATGGAGACCAGCGTGTGATTGCGGCACGGCTGAAAGGCTATTTCGAAACCAGTTTGACCGACCTGACGCAACCGACGCGCTCGGACTGGATTTTCGCTCTTCGCACCGTTTCAGCCGGCCTGATCGCACTGCTGGCCGCCTACGCCCTAAAACTCGACCACCCGCAATGGGCCATGATGACGGTGTTCATCGTCGCCCAGCCGGTTGCCGGCATGGTGCTGGCGAAGGGCTTCTACCGGCTGCTCGGCACGCTGGTCGGCGGCGTCGCGGCGATCGGTATCACCACCGTATTCGGCACCAACCCCTGGGTGCTGGTGACGGTGCTTGCCGTCTGGATCGGCATCTGCACCTTCGTCTCGTCGCTGCTGCGCAATCCGGAAGCCTATGGCGCCGCGCTCGCCGGCTACACCGCAATGATCATCGGCCTGCCCGCCTTCGGACAGCCGCATCTCGTCGTCGACCTCGCGATCGCGCGATGTGCCGAGATCGTGCTTGGCATTGTCTGCGCCGGCCTGACCAGCCGCCTGATCCTGCCAAAACTGGCCAGCGACGCCATCGTCTCGCGCCTGAAACGCTGCATCCTCGATCTTGCCACCTATGCCGACGGTGCGTTCTCCGGCGGCGACCCGGCAACGCTGTCCGCGCTGCACCGGAAGCTGATCACTGATGCCCAGACGCTCGGCGAGATGCGCGCCTATGCCAGGCTCGAGGCGCCAAGCTTCGCGCCGCGCGCCCATCCGGTCCGGCGCACCATCGGACAGCTGCTCTCGGCCCTGTCGGCGGCACGCGCGCTGCATTCGCACGCCGCTCCGAAGAATGCGGCGCTCATTCCGGTACGCTCGGAACTGCAGTCGCTGGTCAGCGAGCTGGCGACCAAGCCCGGCGCGCTGAACGATACGGCGCTGTGGATGGCTCGGCTCGATGCGATTGCCGGAAACGCCCGGCAAATGCCCGATGCCTCGACCGAACAGGGCGACGACAGGGTCGGCACTATCACCCGCCTGACCATCGCCGCCGATTTCGCCGATGCGCTCAAGCAGGTGCTGCGCGGCCTCGATGCCTTGCGCGCGCCTGCCACGCGGTCGGCCAGGGGCAGCAGGCAGCCTGCGCTGGTGGTGCATCGCGATTACGCCGGCGCGTCGCGCAACGCCGTGCGCGCTGCCCTTGCCACGCTGCTGGTCGCGGCCTTCTGGTTGACGACGAAATGGTCGGAAGCGGCCGGTACGGTCATCCTCGTTGCTGTCGTATCGAGCCTGTTTGCTGCTCGCCCCGACCCTGTGCAGGTCGCCTGGGGTTTCTTCAAGGGAACGCTGCTCGCTTTGCCCTTTGCCTTTCTCGTCGGCCAGATCGCGCTGCCCGCTTTGCCGGGCTTCGGCTGGTTCATGCTGTTTGTCGTGCCCATCCTTGTACCGACGGCGCTGGCCATGGCCAATCCACGCTATGTCGGCGTGGCGACGGCCTTCGCCATCAACTTCCTCGCCTTCCTGAGCCCGCACCAGGCAATGACCTACGATCCCGTACCCTTCTTCGCCGGGTCGGCGTCGATCCTGGTCGGCATCCTGCTGGCGATCGGTGTCTTCATCGTCGTGCTGCCAGCCGATCCGTGGCTCGCGGCCAACCGCATCGTGCGCGCCATGCGCGAGGATCTGGCGCGGCTTTGCCTGCATGAGCGGGTGCCGAGGCGGTCGGCCTTCGAGAGCCTCGCCTACGACCGCATCAACCAGCTGATGCCGCTGGTGCAGAATGCCGGTCAGAAGGGCGATGCGGTTCTGGGCGGCGGAGTCGCCGCCGTCACCGTCGGCCTGGAGGTCCTTCGGCTGCGCGATGCAAGCCAAAGCCATGCCATTCCATCCGAGACCGCGCTTTCGATCGCCAACTTCCTGAGGGGACTGGCGCGCGAACTGCTTTTCCGCGCGCCCGGCGATCCACAGACCTCGACCGTCGCCGTCGCCCGGCAGTACGCAGCGAACATCGCCGAGCGAAACGGCACCGGCGAATTGCTACAAATCGCAGCATCGCTGCGCATCATTGCCGCGGCGATGGAGGATTTCCCGGACTTTTTCGCGAGGGATAAAGGCTAAGCCGCCGCTATCGCCAGTGCGTGGCCGCGTGCGTTCTCGCGCAGCGCGTCGAGATGGATCGACTTGACCAGCGTGGCAAGATCGCCTTCCGCGGACTGCCCGCCCTCCTCCTTGAGCATCAGCCAGCTGACCTCTTGCACACCGGCGACGCGCTTGCCGTTGGCAACCTCGCGCCAGATCTTCAGCGCACGCAGGATGATGGCATGGGTGACTGCGGCAAGTCCTGCGCTGCGGAACAGCGCCTGCAAGGCGACATCATGCCCGCCGGCAAGCAGCGCCCTTACCCTTTGTTCGGACTGCTGGCTGAGCGCGACCAGCGCCGAGCCGAAGAAATCGACCTTGCCATGCGCGATGGTGCGGATCAGAAAGCTCGCGGTAAGGTCGCCGCGCAGCCTGAGATGCTCGATCAGGGCCGCATGTTCTTCCTGGCGCGTGCCTTCTATCAGCGTCACCGAAGCCTTGACGCAGGCGTCGCGCATGACGCGGTCGGCTCGCGCCGCGCCCATCATCGCCATCACCAGTGGCGACGTTTTCAACATTTCGCCGAGCTTGACGAGCAGCATATGCCGACAGTCGGCCGGCAGCCTGATATCCGATATCAGCGCCTCGCGCACCAGCGGCAGGTGCCCATGCCGTTCGGCCATGCGGCGGAAGCTGAGCGAGGCGATGTCGGCGCCGCTGTTGGCGAGCAGCACCGCGCAGGCGTCCGCCTCGCCGATCTCGGCGATGGCCGCCGACAGCGCCATCGAGACGAGTGGCCGGTCGGCGATCAATTTCTGTGTCGCCTTCGGACTTGAGGCCACGCGGTTGATCAGGTCGGCGTCGGTGAGCAGCGGCGAGCGCGCCAGCACCACGCCGGCGACTTCCGGCTGGTCGGAGGCCAGCACGCTGATGATCTGCATTGGCGCTTGGTGGCTCATCGACAGCGCCTCGGCCATCGCCAGCCGCACCTTCGACGAGGCATCGTCGAGCAATAGCGTCAGCGCCGCCTCGGCGGCGCAACGGTCCTCGAAAGGCAATTCGGAATTGATATAGGCCCGGGCCAGAGCGCTCGCCGCCGCTGCACGCTCCGACACCCTGGCGGTGTAGATCCATTTCAGGAAATGCGAAACAACAACCATGCCCGCCTGCTTACGTCCCTTGTCAGAAGCTTCTGACCCCACTGACGACCGTAGGCAGAATTGGTTTACGAACCGTTCACCATGTTCATTAACTGGCTTGCGAGGCTGATTTGCAGCGCCTATCACCGTCAAGCACCTGAGGAGAAAGAAATGGCCGGGCTTTATCTCGAAGAGTTCGTTGTCGGCCATGTCTTCCAGCACACGCTGCGCAAGACCGTTACCGAAAGCGACAACATGCTGTTTTCGGTAATGACGCTGAACCCGCAGCCGCTGCATATCGACTTCGATTTCGCCGCCAAGAGCGAATGGGGCAAGCCGCTGGTCAACTCGCTGTTCACGCTCGGCTTGATGATCGGCATTTCGGTCAATGACATCACAGTCGGCACTACGGTCGCCAATCTCGGCATGAAGGAGACCGTGTTTCCGCATCCGGTCTTCCATGGCGACACCATCCGGGTCGAGACGACAGTCATCTCGGTGCGCGAATCCAGGTCGAAACCCGATCGCGGCATCGTCGAATTCGAGCATCGCGCCTACAACCAGCATGGCGATCTCGTCGCCAAATGCACCAGGCAAGCGATGATGCTGAAGAAGGCGATCTGACGCATGCGTTCGCTGCTGTTCGTCCCTGGCGATTCCCAGAGGAAACTGGAAAAAAGTTTTGGTGCCGGCGCCGACGTGATCATCGTCGACCTCGAAGATTCCGTGGCGCCGCACAACAAGGCGCTGGCGCGCGAGGTGGCGGCGCGCTTCATCCTGGAACGCAGGGCGCAAACCAGTTCAGCCATCTATGTCAGGGTCAACGACCTCACGACCGGCCTGACGGATGACGATCTGGTGGCGTTGGTGCCGGCACGACCCGACGGCATCATGCTGCCCAAGTCGAACAGCGGCCAGGATGTACAGCATATGTCGGCAAAGCTCAGGGTGCGCGAGGCCGAAAATGATCTGGCCGACGGCGCAATCAAGATCCTGCCGATCATCACCGAAACGCCGGCAGGCGTGCTGGCGGCGGCGACCTATACCGGGACAAGTGCGCGGCTTGCCGGCCTCACCTGGGGCGCTGAAGACCTGTCGGCGGCGATCGGCGCGCGCAGCGCCCGCGACGAGCATGGCCGCTACACGGACGTGTTCCGACACGCTCGCACCATGACCATACTTGCCGCCGGTGCGGCGGAGGTCGAGGCGATCGACACCGTCTTCCCGAATTTTCGCGACATGGCGGCCTTCGAAGCGGAATGCACCGAGGCCGAGCGCGATGGCTTTACCGGCAAGATGGCGATCCACCCCGATCAGGTGCCGGTCATCAACGCCGCCTTCACGCCGTCGGCCGAGGCCGTGAGACAATCGGCAGCAATCGTCGCCGCGTTCGCGGCAGCGGGAAGTCCCGGCGTTGTCGGCATTGACGGCAAGATGTTCGATCGACCGCATCTGCGGCTAGCCGAGCGGCTTCTGGCGCGGGCAAAGGCGGCAGGTGTTTCCGCCTGAGCGCCTGCTACCAAACCAATGGGATCAGGCGGTAACGGACCCGGGCCACATAGTCGTCATAGCCGCGCAGGCCGGTGCGAAGCGTCTTCTCTTCAATGAAGGTGCGGATGGCCAGGAGAACGACGATCACGAGTACCGACGCCAGCCCCCACCAGGAACCAAGCAGAAGTGCAGTGCCGGCGAAGAAAAGGATGGCGCCAGCGTACATCGGATGGCGGACGTAGCTGTAAGGCCCCGTGGAGATCACACGTTGTCCGCGTTCATCCTGGATCTTCACCACGGGCGCCGCGAAACTGTTCTCCAGCATCGTCAGATAGCAGATCCAGATTCCGAGCAGCAGGACGAGCGCGCCGACCACCTGCACCCAGACGGGAACCACGGACCAGCCGAAACGGACGTCGAACCCCATGAATATCTGCGAACCAAAGATGGCGAACAGTAGTATGGACAGCAGGACCTTGTCGGCCGTGTCCTGATTCTTCTGGATGGGAGAACTCAGCCGCTCATTCATCAGGCCGGGATCGCGCCTTGCCAGCGCCACGCCCAAGGTGAGACTGAGCCCCACCATCCCCACCAGATAGACCCAGGCCCCCGGCCAGTGCAGTGTGCCGGCCGACAGGAAGAGCAAGGCGCCCATGGCGCCAAACCAGACGAATGTTTGGAGGACCAATTTCGCGATCATGATCGACCTTTCATGATATCCGCTCACTTGCACTGGCAATTTCAGACCATCGGTCTACCATACCGACCAGCGGTCTGTAATTCAAGCGAACTGTGCAGAAGGTTCATCATGCCCCGTGTCATCAAGCATCCAGAGTTCAGGCGAGAAGAGCTTCTGGACCATGCCCAGACCCTTTTCCTGACGCAGGGCTATGACAAAGCGAGCCTCAACGACGTGATTGCGTCCGCCGGCGTCTCGAAGGGCGCCTTCTATCACTACTTCCCCTCCAAGGAGGCTCTTCTGGAAGCATTGGCCGATCGCTTTGCAAGACAGGCACTGGCTGGGGTGCAAGACATAATCGACGATCCGGACCTAGACCCGCTTGGCCGCCTGAATGGCCTGCTCAGCCAGTCGCGGCGGGCAAAGATCGAGACCGCGCCCGAAGCTTGGACTCTTTTCGAGACGATGTTTCGGCCTGAGAATCTGGTGCTTTTCCACCGTATCAATCTGGCCGCCAGCGCGTCGTTTTCACCTCTGCTGGTCAAGATCATCAGGCAAGGGATCGAAGACGGCACTTTCAGGACCTTCGATCCGGAAGGTGTTGCCGACATCGTCATGCAGTTCGGCATGGCCACGCATGACGTCGTTGCCAAGGCAATTGCCGGCGGCAGCGACGCCGACATGGAGATCGCGATCGAGGCCCTGGAGAAACGCGTCAGGCTCTACGAGATCGCTCTCGACCGCATACTGGGCCTGCCCGATGGAAGCATCCGGATCGGCGAGCCCGGCTATGTGCGCACCGTCATGACGGCCAGGCGGCGAAAGAGTGCCGGCAAGGCGCTGGCCAAGCCTGATACCTAGTCCTTGTCCCAGCGCGGCCGGCGCATCGAAAACACCTCGTCGACGCTGGCATAATCCATATAGCCGAGACGGGCGACATTGCCGGCCTTGGTGATGTCGAACAGGCCGTCTGTCAGGAAGGCGTCGTCGATGTGCACGCCGACCACTTCACCGGCAACAATCACAGCGCGTGTCGGCGATCCGTCCAGCGCCTTTGGCCGAAAGACTTCCGTCACCCGGCATTCGAGCGCGGCCGGCGCTGCCGCCACGCGCGGCGGCGCCACCAGCCGAGACGGCGCCATGGCAAGATCGGCATAGACGAACTCGTTGACGCCGCGCGGTGCGTTGACCGATGTGCGGTTCATCTTCTCCGCGAGATCGCGGCCGACGAGATTGGCGACGAACTCGCCGGTTTCCTGGGCGAAGGAGGCGCTGTCCTTCTCGCCTTCGGAGGAGAACCAGACGATGAAAGGCCGCGTAGAAACGGCATTGAAGAAGGAGTATGGCGCGAGATTGACCTCGCCTGCCCTGTTCAGTGTCGAAATCCAGCCGATCGGACGCGGCGCCACGATCGCCTTCGAAGGGTCATGCGGCAGGCCGTGGCCCTTTGAGGGTTCGTAGAACATTCAGCCCGCCCACGGCCCCGAATAGTCACTGTACAGCTTTGCCGGATCGGGCCGGGGCCGCTCCGGTGCCGGGCCGGCATAGGAGCCGATATGGATGAAGCCGATGACCCGCTCCTGCGGCGCCAGCCCCAGCAGCGCCCTGCCCTCCGGCACATCCGAATACCAGTTGCTGATCATGTTGGTGCCATAGCCCAGCGCATTCGCTGCTATCATCAGGTTCATCGCCGCCATGCCGCCCGACAGGAACATTTCCCATTGCGGGATTTTTGGATTCTCCCTGGGAATCGACACAACGCCGATCACCAGTGGCGCGCGCGAGAATCGCGCCAGTTCCTGGTTGCGGCGGCCTTCGGACAAGGGACCTTCCCGCTGCTCTGCAAGCGCTGCCAGTTGCCTGCCGATCTCGACGCGGGCGTCGCCACGGTAGAGGATGAAGCGCCAGGGCTCCAACCGGCCATGGTCGGGCACCCGGGAGGCAGCGGCGATCATCGTGGCGATCTCCGCATCGCTCGGCGCCGGCTCCTTCAAATCGGGGATCGGTGCGGAGTTTCGGGTGAGCAGGAAGTCGATGATCGGCGACGCCATGGGCGCAAGTCTCCTGGACATTCTGTTTTGAGCTGAAGCGCACCATCGGGGATTCGGGCGGCTCGGGCATTGGCGCGGGATACGCCGGAGGGAAGAGTCGTTTCAACTCTTAAGCCTTGAAATTGCCACCGCCATGGGCTTCAACGCAAGGCATGTTTGAGGGGACTGTCCGTCTTTTCCTGGTCTGGCTCGGCGCGCTGATATTCATGGCGCCGGTTTCGCTTGCCGTGGCGCAGAACGTCGACGGTGTCACCGACCTGAAGCTTCCGGGAATTTCGAGCTACGCGACGCCGAAAGGCGAGACGTCGCTGGCGCTGAGCGGCGGCGGCGCCATCACATTGTCCGCCCAACTGACCGACAAGGGTTCCGACATCACGCGCGGCATCGTCTGGCGGGTTTTCAAGCCCGAAGCCGTCAACGGCAAATTGCCGATGGTTGCCTCCTCCCATGGCGGCACCGCCGTCTTCCAGCTCGAACCCGGCAGCTATCTGGTTCACGCCTCCTACGGCCGGGCCGGCGCCACCAAGCGCATCACTGTCGGCAAGGACGCCAAGCGCGAAAGTCTCGTGCTCGACGCCGGCGGCCTCAAGCTCGACGCAGTGCTGTCCGGCGGCGTGCGCATTCCACCAAAGAAGCTGCGATTTTCGATCTACGAAGGCACCGCCGAGGCCAATGGCGACCGCGCGCTGATCATTCCCGATGTCGAGCCCAACAGCGTCGTGCGGCTCAACGCCGGCATCTACCATGTCGTCTCGACCTATGGCGCGGTCAACGCGGTCATCCGCTCCGACATCCGTGTCGAGGCCGGCAAGCTGACCGAAGCCACCGTCGAGCACCACGCCGCCGAGATCACCATGAAGCTGGTGCGCGAAACCGGTGGCGAGGCGATCGCCGATACGTCCTGGTCGCTGCTCAATGAATCGGGCGATCCGATCAAGGAAACCGTCGGCGCCTTCGCCTCGATGGTGCTGGCCGAGGGCGACTACACCATCATCGCCAAGAACCGCGACCGCATCTATCAGAAGGATTTTACGGTCGTGGCCGGGCAGAACCAGGAGATCGAGGTTCTGGCCACCGAGGCCGCGGCGATGGATCCCGAAGAAGGCGCGGACTAGATTGTAGTTCGCACTTCCTACCGGGGAATCAGGTGTCTGCGTCATCCTCTGAACCGGCCGGATAATCCTGTCCGCCGTAGAGCACGCGCAGGATGACCACGGTGCCACCGTCGACCCGGAAAACGATCGACACGCGGCGTTCAAAACCGACGATGCGGACGCCGGGGCCAACGGTGTCGCGCACGGTCCCGCGTTCCGGGAAGGTGGACAGCGCCATGCACGCGGCCTCTATGCGGTCGACATAGTCGCCGGCACGCCGATTCCCGCTGTCGTTTTCGATGTAGTTGTAGATGGCGAAGAGGTCGGCTTGAGCCGCCGGCCTGAAGACGACCTTATGTGTCACGCTTGGAGGTCTTCATGCGGTCCGCATGATGGGCGCGCAGCTCTTTGAAGACCTCTTCTGCCGGGATGTCTGGACGCGGGTCGTCAAGAGCTTCCTGGACCTTGGCGCGCATGATCGCGGCGATGGTCTGCTCCTCACGGTCGAGGGCACGCAGCGCGGCGCGCATGACCTCGCTGGCGGAGTCGTAGGCGCCCGACGCCAGACGTGCGTCGAGGCCGCTCTGCTGGCGGCCAAGGGTCACGGTGATCGGTTTGCTGGTTCTCATGGCAAGTCCTTCCTTGCCTTTCTATAGCACGCGACGTTACAGTGTCATACTATTTCTGCAATGGACGGCCGAGACCGGCCCCCTTTTGAGCTGGACGTTTGGCTGCCTCAAGCCGCCATCTTGGTCCGCGCCGGCAGGAACGGGATCCGGCGGCGTGGCAAAGCTGGCGCCAGGTCGAACACGCCTCGATAGAGGCGGTCGAGCAATGCCTTGCGGTCGCGCAACGGCTCCAGCTCGCTCCAGCTCAGCACATCCCCGACGCGCACCTCGATCGCCTTGCCGGACAGCCGCGCGAATTCGTGAATGAGCAGCGACGTGCGCAATGTCAGAGAGGCCCTGCCGACGAATTTCGCCAGGCGACTGTCGCGCTCGGCCATGTTCATCGGGCCGCTGACGAGATGGAACAGCCTGCCGTTCTGTCCGGAAAAATGCATCGGGATGACCGACGCCCTGGCGTCCTGGACGAGACGGGCTGGAAACATCTTCCACGGCAAGTCGCGTGCCCGGCCAAAGCCCTTCGGCGCGGTGGCGACACCGCCGGCCGGAAACACCACGATGGTGACGCCTTCCTTCAACAGCCGCACCGCCTCATGGCGCACGGCCATGTTGTTCTTCAGCGCGTCCTTGGTCTCGGAAAAGTCGATTGGCAGCGAGTAAGACTCCATTTCGCGGATCTTGAGCAGATCCTTGTGGATCATCACCCGGAACGGGCGTCCGAGCTGCTCGACCAATGACAGCACGGCAATGCCGTCACCAATGCCGAACGGATGATTGGCGACGATCACCAGCGGCGTATCCGGCAATTGCGCCGGCGGCCATTGATCCGATGTCCGCACGCGGACGTCGATCAGTTCGAGCATACGGCTGAACACGCGTTCGCCGGTCGGCACGACCTGGCTGCGCCAGAAATCATAAAGTGCTGTGTAGCGGTCGCGGCCTGACAGGCCTTCGACCGAATGAATGAACCAGCGTGTCAGCGCCGGCTGGCGCGGATTGGCATAGGAAAGCTCGGGAAAGGGTCGTTCGCGCAATTTCAACTTGAGCATAGGGGCTGGTTACAAGGTCGGCGTGACAGGGATATGAAAATGGCGGTGGATCGCTCCACCGCCATTAGTCGAAACTATGCCAATCAAGCCGCGCGTTTGCGCCGGCGGTCGGGTGTAACAGCTTCTTCGGCCAATTGCGCGATCGCCTGGTCAAGGCCAAGCGATTCCTGGTCGCGCGAGCCCAACCGGCGCATGTTGACGGTCTGCTCTTCGGCCTCGCGCTTGCCGCAGACGAGGATGACCGGAACCTTGGCCAGCGAGTGCTCGCGGACCTTGTAGTTGATCTTCTCGTTACGCAGATCCGCTTCCGCCAAAAGCCCGGCGGCCTTCAGCTTTGCCACCACCTCGGTCGCATAGCCATCGGCATCCGACGTGATCGTCGCCACCACCACCTGCAGCGGCGCGAACCACAGCGGGAAATGGCCGGAATAGTTCTCGATCAGGATGCCGAGGAAGCGCTCCATCGAGCCGCAGATGGCGCGGTGCACCATCACAGGCTGCTTCTTCTCGGAATCGGAGCCGATATAGAAGGCGCCGAACCGTTCCGGCAGGTTGAAGTCGACCTGCGTCGTGCCGCACTGCCATTCGCGGCCAATGGCATCCTTGAGCACGTATTCGAATTTCGGTCCGTAGAAGGCGCCCTCGCCCGGATTGATGGAGGTTTTGATGCGATTGCCGGACCGTGTCCTGATCGTCTCCAGCACGCTCCCCATGATCGCCTCGGCATGATCCCAGGCTTCGTCGGTGCCGACGCGTTTGTCGGGCCGCGTCGAAAGCTTGACGCTGATTTCGTCAAAACCGAAATCAGCATAGGTCGACAGGATCAGGTCGTTGATGCGCAGGCACTCCGCAGCCAGCTGCTCCTCGGTGCAGAAGATGTGCGCATCATCTTGCGTGAAGCCGCGCACACGCATCAGCCCGTGCAGCGCGCCCGACGGCTCGTAGCGATGCACATTGCCGAATTCCGCAAGTTTGACAGGCAGATCGCGATAAGACTTCAACCCATGCTTGAAAATCTGCACATGGCCCGGACAGTTCATCGGCTTCAACGCGAAGACCCGGTCGTCATCGGTGTCGTCGCCGGCGACCGTCACCTTGAACATGGCGTCGCGATACCAGCCCCAATGGCCTGACGTCTCCCACAGGCTCTTGTCGAGCACCTGCGGCGCGTTGACCTCCTGATAGCCCTGCTCGTCGAGGCGGCGGCGCATGTAGTTGACCAGGTTCTGGAACATCTTCCAGCCCTTGGCATGCCAGAAGACGACGCCCGGTCCCTCTTCCTGGAAATGGAACAGGTCCATCTCGCGGCCGATCTTCCTATGGTCGCGCTTCTCGGCCTCCTCCAGCATCATCTGGTAGGCTTCGAGCTGCGCCTGATCAGCCCAGGCCGTGCCGTAGATGCGGGTCAGCATCGGGTTGTTCGAATCACCGCGCCAATAGGCGCCGGCCACCTTCATCAGTTTGAAGGCATTGCCGATCTGCCCGGTCGAGGCCATGTGCGGGCCACGGCAGAGGTCGAACCAGTCGCCCTGCGCGTAGATCTTGAGATCCTGATCCTCGGGAATGGCATCGATCAGCTCCAGCTTGTAGCGCTCGCCCTTGTCGGCAAACACTTTTTTCGCCTTGTCGCGCGACCAGACTTGCTTGGTGAACGGCTTGTTGCGCGCGATGATCTCGCGCATCTTCTTCTCGATCACCGGAAAATCGTCAGGCGTGAACGGCTCGTTACGGGCGAAATCGTAGTAGAAGCCGTTCTCGATCACCGGCCCGATGGTCACCTGCGTTCCCGGCCATATCTCCTGCACGGCTTCCGCCAGCACATGGGCCGCGTCGTGGCGGATCAGCTCCAGCGCGCGCGCGTCGTCGCGGGTGACGATCTCGACCTTGCCGGACTTGCCGAGCGGATCGCTGAGATCGCGAACCGTGCCGTCGATCGCATAGGCGACCGCCTTCTTGGCCAGCGATTTCGAGATCGATTCGGCGAGGCCGGCACCGGTCATCGCCGCGTCATATTCGCGGACGGAGCCATCGGGAAATGTCAGAGAAACGGAATTCAGCATGTATATCTCCTATCCAGTCCCGCAAACGAGCGCGGGTGGTTGAAATGCATGTCGCCCAAAAGTGTATGGCGGTTTTGGAGTTACGACATGCATAGGGAAAAGCCGGATGCGTCCGGCAGCGGCTGTCTTTTATGGACAGATTCCGCCGCCGTAAAGCCCGGCTCAAATGTCAGCGTTCATTTGATGAGGAGCGGCAAATCCTTGAGGAACGCAGCCCGGGTCTTGAGGCCCTTTGGCATGTCGGTGCGGTTGGTGTCGACGACAAGCCGCGCAAAGACGATCTGGCGGCCATCCTTGTTCGCCCAGCCGACGAACCAGCCGAGCGAGCGCTTGTCCTGAACCTTGTCGGCGTCGTTGCGCAGCCTGGTGCTGCCGGTCTTGCCTTGCACCGTCCAACCCCCGGCCTGGAAGGTCGGGATGATGGCTGATGTCATGTCGTAGGCCTTGGCCGAGACAGGCAGCTTGCGGGCCAGCAGCTTGCGCAGGAATTCGACCTGCTCGACCGGCGTGATCTTGAGCGAGGAATTCACCCAGGACTTGGTCAAACCATCATTCTTGCCGGGATTGCCGGAAACATCGGCATTGCCGTAGTCGAATTTCGAGGCATAACCGGCAAAACTCTCAGACCCAAGCCGGCGGGTGATTTCCCGGGAAAACCACAGGATCGAATCTCGCTCCCAGACCACCGGATCGACGGTCTTCTGATCCCGCTTCACCGCGTTGAATTCAGGCTTGTAATCCCAGCTCGGCGTGTGCTCGTCGCTCAGGATCCCGCTGTCATAGCCGATCAGCGACAACGGCACCTTGAACGTCGACGCCGGGCTGAACCGCTGGTCGCACACCCCGTCCTGGTAAAGCGTCTTGCCGCTCGCCGCATCGGCGATCACCGTGCACTGCACGTCCCCCAACGGCGCCGATTGCGCGCGCAACGGAAATCCCAGCAGCCAGGCGAGCAGGAACAGTATCCCGGCAAAGATGAAGGGAAGACGGTCGAAATTGCGCATTTGTCTGCTCGCTCAAGAGGGGGGTTCGCGAGCGGCTTAGCGAGGTCTCTTGTCTCGATTTTGTCTCAAATGCGCAGTCTTTGTGCAGGCTGTTGTTAACCCTACCGGATCGTAAACGGGCAGAGCCGCCGGTACCTGACCGACGCGATCATCCCTGCGCTTCGCCGCGCTTGCTGCCGATCCGCCAGTACCGCCATGGCGTGAACCAGACATAACGATCCTCCAGCACCTCCGGCACGCGGTCGATGCCATGCGTGCCGAATGGCCCGCAGCGCAGCACACGGAACAATCCCATCCAGCCGCCGGCCCACAGGCCATGGCGGGCGATCGCCTCATGGGCATATTCCGAACAGGTCGGCAGATGCCGGCAGGTATTGCCGACAAAGCCCGACAGCGTCAGCTGATAGAGGCGCACGAGCGACGTGCCGAGGAGACGGCCCGGCGTCTTGCGCCATGGACCGGGCCAGTTGCGGCCGCGTTTCGGCGGCCTGGCGATATGCGCATGCCCATGCTGGTCGCGCATCACAGTCTCCGTATCGCGTTTCCCAGGCGATAGATGTGAGCTTCCACTGGAGAACGCAATCCCCACTCCTTGTGCGCACTCAGTCGTCACGGGCGGAACGGCGAAACGGCTGCCTGTCAGGCGAAGACGCCCACCGGGCACGACTGGTCGGCTCTTCGTAACGCTTTTCATGCTGTCTTCTGTCACGCCATTGAAACGTTGCGATCCGCATGACATCGCCAAAGATGCTCAGCAACTGGATCATGGTCAGTCTCCTTTGATGCGATTAGACGGCCGCTGGCCTTCGCCTTCAAACGAGTATAATTTCCACTTCGGATAATCCTGGGTTATGCGAATGAAGCGTGGGCGCCTGCCGCTGACGGCATTGAGGAGCTTCGAGGCGGCGGGCCGGCATCTGAGCTTCAGCCGGGCCGCCGAGGAGCTTTTCGTCTCGCAGGCGGCGATCAGCCGGCAGATCCGGGAACTCGAAATCTTCCTGCATCAACCCTTGTTCGAACGTCACCATCGCCGGGTCGAGCTGACCGACACCGGCCGACGTCTGCTGGAGCAGCTTGTCAGAAGTTTCGACGCCATCGACACCTTGCTTGGAGAACTGGTGGCGACACCGGCGCAGTCCGTGGTCCGCGTCAGTGTCGAGCCGTCGCTTGCATCCGTGTGGCTGGTGCCGCGACTCAACCGGTTCCGCCAATTGCGGCCTGACATCGACATCTCGCTCGAGGTCGACCCAAGGCTGATCGAGTTCCGCAGCGATCAGCCGGAGCTTGCCTTACGCTTCAGCACACATGTCACCGCGTGGCCGCGCAGCGAAGCGGAGCGGCTTGCCTCGACTGTCGATTCACCGGTTCTGTCGCCGGCGCTGCTTGCTTCTGGCCCAGCCCTCGATAAGCCGATCGATCTTGCCCGCTACACGCTTCTGCACGAGGAAAACCGTCAAGGCTGGGCGCGCTGGTTCGAAGCGGCCGGCGTGCCCGCCGACGCCATACCGGCGCGCGGGCCGATGCTGGCGGATGCGTCGCTTTCAAAACAGGCCGCCTTGCTCGGACATGGCGTGGCCTTGGGCGATCTCTTGCAGATCGGCGGGGAAATCGCATCCGGCGCGCTGGTCAAGCCGTTCGACATCGACGTCGCATCCGGCGCCTATTGGCTGGTGGCCAGAAACTTGCGCGACCTCTCGGAACCGGCCGCCGCGTTCGCCGACTGGCTCAGAAGCGAATTCGTCGAAAGCAGGCGGGTGCTGGAAGCGCGGGCTTGAACCCTTCCGGCCGGGCTCCCGCTACTTTGCCTTTTTGCTGTATTTTTCGAAGAGTTTGTCGAGCGCATCCGCGGCCGGAAGCTCGCCCGGTGAGTCTTCTCCCGGGTTGAATGTGAGGATGACATCGCGCCACATATCGTAGTGGGCAGCATATGATGTCAGCCTGGGAAATGGCGCGCAGCGTGCGATGGCCCGGACAGCGGACTCGGCAACCTTGTCCGGCGGCGTCGTCACAGGACCGAGGATTTTTGGCGGGCCTGCGAGTGACCCGTCCTTGTTCAGACTGATCTGGACGCGTGCAATGCTGTGGGTGTTTGCAGGCATGTTCCAACAATGCTGGATTGCCTTCATGAGATAGTCGCCGATAGTGCTCGACCGCTACGTCTGCCCGGCTCGGGGTCCCGCTCAACGCGAGTGAGCCAGCAAGGCTCCCGGCAAACACCAGGCTTTGGTAGCCAAACGCCAAGGTCAGGCCGCTTCTTCGGCGCGCTTCTTCTCGATCTGGCCGATGGCGTCGACCACGGCATCGAAAGTCAGCATGGTCGAAGCGTGCCGCGCCTTGTAGTCGCGCACCGGCTCCAGATATCTGAGATCCGCGAAGCGACCGTCCGGCGGGGCGCCATTTTCCTTGAGCATCTTCAGCATGGTGTCGCGCACCGCGCGCAATTCCTCAGCACTCGCGCCGACGACATGCAGCGCCATGATCGATGACGACGCCTGGCCGAGCGCACAGGCTTTCACGTCATGGGCAAAGTCCGTGACCAGGCCGTCCTGCATCTTGAGGTCGACGGTGACCGTGGAACCGCATAGCTTGGAGTGAGCCTTGGCGGTCGCGTCAGGATGATCGAGACGGCCGATGCGGCCAATGTTCCCGGCAAAACCGAGAATTTTCGCGTTGTAGACCTCGTTTATCATTATTTTCCAATCCGTCGCCGCCAAGCGAACAGCGATTGCCGCTGTCGTGTCTTCCTTTCGCTCGCTATGACCTTATATAATGCTGGCAGTCCGGTATCGACAAGAACGACGAAAGCCAATGTCCTTGCCGGGAAGTTCACGCCACTTACGGGGCTGGAAACGGGGCGAGTTTCCGACACCGAAAGGTCGTGGTCCGTTCAACTCGTTCCTCCGCCGAGAGGGACTACGGGAGACGCCTTTATGGATGCCGTCATCAAGAAGCTCATGCCACAGTCAGCCTATATGGAAAAGCCGGTCACCGACCGGCCAAGCGAAGCCGAAGTCGAAGCCGCCGTGCGCACGCTTTTGCGCTGGACCGGCGACAATCCGGACCGCGAAGGCTTGGTCGACACGCCGAAGCGGGTGGCAAAGGCCTTTCGCGAAATGTTCGGTGGTTACGACATGTGCCCGGCCGACGAGCTCGGCCGCACCTTCGAGGAGGTCGCCGGCTACGACGACCTGGTCATCGTCAAGGACATAACATTCCATTCGCATTGCGAGCACCACATGGTGCCGATCATCGGCAAGGCGCATGTCGGCTATCTGCCGGATGGCAAGGTTGTCGGCCTGTCCAAGATCGCCCGCGTCGTCGATATCTTCGCCCACCGCCTGCAGACCCAGGAGGCGCTGACGGCGCAGATCGCCGGCGTCATCCAGGACGTGCTCAATCCGCGCGGCGTCGCCGTCATGATCGAGGCCGAGCACATGTGCATGGCCATGCGCGGCATCCGCAAGCAGGGTTCAACCACGCTGACCTCGACCTTCACCGGCGTCTTCAAGGATACGCCCGAAGAGCAGGTTCGTTTCGTGACCATGGTGCGTGGCGGCGGGATCTGAATGGCCCTGCGACTTCGCTAGATAAGGACCGGCGATGTCGGCATTGGAATTCCCGAAAGCTTCGTCAGACAAGAAGGCCATGGAGGAAGGCGCGGTGTTTTCACCACGCTTCGATGCCGCTGGCCTCGTCACGGTCGTCGTCACCGATGCCGCGGACGGCATGCTGTTGATGGTGGCGCACATGAACGCGCAAGCGCTGGCGCTGACACTGGAGACAGGCATCGCCCACTACTGGTCGCGCTCGCGCAACGTGCTTTGGAAAAAGGGCGAAACATCAGGCAATTTTCAGCATGTCGTCGAGATGCTCACGGATTGTGACCAGGATGCCATATGGTTGCGCGTCAAAGTGTTAGGCCACGACGCAACCTGTCACACTGGCCGGCGTTCATGCTTTTATCGGACGGTGGGGCTGATCGATGGCAAGGGGACGCTTGCCGACGACGGCAGCAAGCCGCTGTTCGATGCGGTAAACACGTATCGGAAACCACCAGCTTGAACCTTCTGCCTGACACCAACCACACAGATTCATCATTTCGATACGGCCCGCTCGTATAGTGGCCGTGGGACAAGGGAGATCATGATGCTCGAGTGGGCGTCATTGCGTAACAGACCAGATGTCAGGGAGGCCAACGGCCTATCCTCGTCAGGCGGCGCGTCCGAAACGAACTCCCAGAAGAAAACAGCCATTTCGCTCGCCTTGGGTGGCGGTTGCGCCCGCGGCTGGGCGCATATCGGCGTGCTGCGCGCGCTCGACGAAGCCGGCATCGAAGTGTCGATGATCGCCGGCACCTCGATCGGCGCTTTGGTCGGCGGCTGCTATCTCGCCGGCAAACTGGACGAGCTCGAAGAATTCGCCCGCAGCCTGACCAAGCGCCGCATCTTCGGCCTGCTCGATCTCAATTTGCGCGGCAGCGGCCTGTTCGGCGGTATGAAGCTCGATGCAAGGCTGCGCGAGCACATGGCCGGCATTCGTTTCGAGGACCTTGCCAAGCCGTTCGTCGCGGTCACCTCCGAGATCCGCACCGGCCACGAAATCTGGCTGTCGAGCGGCTCATTGATCACCGCCATGCGCGCCTCCTACGCGCTGCCCGGCGTGTTCGAGCCGGTGAATTGCAATGGCCGCGTGCTGGTCGACGGCGCGCTGGTCAACCCGGTACCGGTTTCGGTCTGCCGCGCCTATGAGCAGCCGCTCGTCGTGGCGGTCAACCTTCACTATGATCTGTTCGGCCGCGCCGCCGTCATCAAGCACAGCGCCGGCGAGCTGGTCGTTGAAAAGGACGCGCCGCGGCCTGGTCAGATCGACGCCGAGCGCCAGTCGCATCAGACGCGGCTCGGCATCACCGGCGTCATGGTCGAGGCCTTCAACATCATTCAGGACCGCATTTCGCGCGCCAGGCTTGCCGGCGACCCGCCTGACATGTCGCTGCAGCCGAAGCTCAGTCATATCGGCCTGACCGAATTCCACCGCGCCGACGAGGCGATCAACCTCGGCTATCAGGCGACGATGGCGCAGATCGGCGAACTGACCCGGCTGCAGACCGTTCTCGCCTGACGCATATCTTCCCAACGCATGGAATCAAAACACTTGAAGCACGTCGATTGAATTCAACGCGACGCGCTTCAAGGTGACTGAGCAAGGATCAGTGCGCAGCTTCGGCAGAGGTGGCGGCATCCTGGGCTATGCCCGGAGCCTGCTTGAGCATCAGAGCCAGAACCGCACCAAGGAAAACCGCGGCGGCGGCGAACAATCCTGCCATACGCAATCCGTCGACGACATCCGATGTGGTAGCGGCCACTCCACCCAAACCGACATTGGCCACGACAAGAGCGGCGGCAAGACCCAAGGCTGCGCCGATCTGTAGGGATGTCGACCCTAGCGCCGAGGCGACTCCTTGTTCGTTGGCGGCCACTCCGGAAGCGGCAGCTACGAACAGCGTCGTAAAGGCGATGCCGCCACCGAAACCATAGATGAGGATCCCGGGCAGCACGGCCCAGTACGACCCGCCTGGTGACAGAGCAAGAGCGATCGCCACCAGCCCGATCCCATAGATGAGCATGCCGGCAACCATCGTGGCGCGAGTCCCCCACTTGGTGAGCAGCAGTGCCGCGCCCTTGCCGCCGCCGACCATCGCCAGCACGCCGAGCGGAACGAATGCCAGACCGGCGGCGAGCGCGTTGTAGCCAAGCAGGTTCTGAAAGTAGGTCGTGAGAATATAGTAGCCCGAACTCAGCGCCATGTGATGAAAGAAACTCACCGCCATGGCCGTGACAAGGCTTCGATTGGCAAACAGCCGCAGTGGCGCGAGCGGATCGCGCACGCGTCTCTCGATGAGAATGAAGGCACAAAGCAGCAGCACACCGATTGCAAGCGATCCGGTGCTGCGAACCGTATTCCAGCCCACCTCAGGTCCACTGGCCAAGCCGAACACCAGCAATGTCGCGGCTGCCGTGACAACCAGCGCACCCGGCAGATCAAAACTCCGCCTCTGGCCACTATTTACCGGATCGGGCGCCAGGAGAACTGGCGCGGCGACAAGAGCGGCGCCCAGAGCCAGTGGAACGGTGAAGAAGAAGACCGCTTGCCAACCCCAGCCATTGGTCAGGACGCCTCCGATGATGGCACCGGCTGCCAGGCCGCCACTACCCGTGGCACCCCAGACTGCCAGCGCCCGATTGCGTTCTGCACCTTCCGCGAAGCTGGTATTGATCAGCGCCAGAGTTGCAGGAAACAGAAGCGCCCCGCCCAGGCCCTGAACGGCCCGAGCGACCACCAGCGTAAGAGCATCGGGCGCAAAGCCTCCTGCAAAGGACGAGACGCCATAGAGCACGAGCGCCAGGATGAACATGCGCCGCGGGCCAAGCCGGTCAGCCGCTCGACCGCCGAGCAGCAGAAAGCCGCCAAACGCCACGGCGTAAGCGCTCACCACCCATTGCAGCGACTGTGGCGTAAAGCCGACCTCCCGGCCAATATCCGGCAGTGCGACATAGACGATGTTGTAGTCGATCGCGATTATGAACTGCGCGAACGCCAGCAGCGCGAGCCTGAGCCCGGACCAGCGTGGCACTCCCGCATCGGTTTGATTCAGTGATTTCCGCATTTGCATCTTTCCCGACTATGGATTCCGCAGCCCGCTCTTCGTCAGCGAGACCCGCATGCGGCTACCCTGGAGGCGCAGCGCTTGTTTCGGAATTGGCATTTTTGACAAAGATTGTGCTAAACTTGCCACTCGACGAAACCGATACCGGGAGCCGCCCCATGGCTGGCAAGTGCATCCACGTGGTCATCTGGCTGCCGTCCGATTTCTATTCGGCGGTTGTCTCGACGCTGGTGGAGATGTTTCAGCTCGTGAATGACGTCAGCGGCTCACAGGTTCTCTCCTGCGAGTTCGTTTCCAGGGCGCCGCCTGCAATTTCGACGGCCGGAATTTCTTTCCCTGCGAAGACGCAACCGTCTCGAAAAATGGATGTGTTGATCCTCATCGCGATGCCAGGTGTCGATATTCCCGAACTTCTGCGCTCGCTTGACCAGGAGAGTGAGTACTCAAAACCGCTGATCGCACTCGCACGACAACAGGATGCAATCATCGCGGCACATTGCGGTGCATGTTATCTGCTCGCCGATACAGGGCTGCTGGACGGCAAGCGTGCGACGATATCCTGGTGGCTAAAGTCCCACGTAAGCAGCCGATTTCCGCAAGTTCAATGGGACTCGTCGCACATGCTTGTTCGCGACGATCGCCTATACACTTGCGGCGGCGGATTTTCGGGACTGGAACTCGCCAAAGCTCTGCTGGTCGATCTCGGCTTCTCGAAAGAGGAGCGGATCGTTCGAAAGCTCTTGGTTCTTCCGCCCTCGCGCAAATTTCAAAGCCCCTACGAATTCCCTCTCGAAGAATTGCCGAAGGAGACCAATCCGCTGGAGACCAAACTGCGTGGACTCGCGGAAAACAAGATACGGGAAATCGATTTGGGCTTTCTCGCGGCGGGACTTGGCATGTCTGCGCGAACGCTGTCTCGCAGATTTGTTAGTGAACTCAAGACCACGCCGGGAAAATGGATCCAGGAAAGACGGCTTGAACTCGCAAGGTCGCTGCTTGAGGGAACCAAGCTAAGCGTCTCGGAAATCTGCTATCGGGTGGGCTATCAGGACGTGGCTTCGTTCAGTCGCACTTTCTCCAAGACGACCGGAATGGCGCCGGGCGAGTTTCGGAAGCAGATACGATCATAGATCGCCCGAGGCGAACATTGCCGCGCAAGCTACGGTTCGGTCACACAAGAACCTCACGCACGAGCCGCATCGCTGATGCGAAACTGCACGGTGCGGTTGCCGTTCCAGTAGTTGCCTGACAACGAACCGGCGACGTGGATCGTCTTGCCCCGGTTCTTGAACAGGAATTCGCCAAGTGCGGTTTCGACAGCGCGAAAGGCGATCGCCTGGATACGGCCGCCGCTTTCCGATTGCAGTTCGACGCGGATGTGGTTGGTGCCGACCGGCCGCGCATCGGCCAATCGGTGGCGCGGCAACGCGAAAACAGGGGCCACATGCCCGGCACCGAAGGGTCCGGCCTGTTCCAGCGCGTCGAGCAGGCTGAGCGTCGCGCCTTCAGCGGCAAGTGCGCCGTCTATGGCCAGGCTTTCCTCGCCCTGCAGGCGAAACACGTCGGCTGCCGCCCGTTCTTCAAAAAACGCCCTGAGTTCGCCAAGCCTTGCCCGCTCCACGGTGATGCCCGCCGCCATGCCATGGCCGCCGCCCTTGACGATCAGACCGGCAACGGCCGCCTCGCGCACCAGCCGGCCGAGGTCGAAACCCGAGACCGAGCGGCCCGAACCGGTGCCGATGCCCACAGCATTGAACGCGATGGCGAAGGCGGGCCGCCGGGCATGATCCTTCAATCGCGAAGCGAGCAGGCCGACAATACCCGGATGCCAGCTGTTGGAGGCGGTGACGACGATAGCCGGGCCATTGCCGCCGGCGAGCTCTGCATCGGCCTCGACGCGCGCCGCCGCGAGCATCTCCTGCTCCATCAACTGCCGTTCCTGGTTGAGCCGGTCGAGCGTCTCGGCAATGGTGCGCGCCTCGACCGGATCGTCGGTCGCAAGCAGCCGGCTACCAAGTGCGGCATCGCCGATGCGTCCGCCGGCATTGATGCGCGGGCCGATCAGATAGGCCAGATGGAAAGTGCTGATCGGCTCGCCGATGCGCGACACGCGTGCCAGTGCCGCCAACCCTTCATTCTTCTGCTGGCGCGCCATCTGCAGCCCCTTGACCACGAAGGCGCGGTTGACGCCGGTCAGCGGCACCACGTCACAGACTGTGGCCAATGCCACGATATCAAGCAGCGAAAGCAGGTCCGGCGGCGTAGCATCGGCCATGCGGCCGCGCAGGATCCTGGCCGTCTGCACAAGGGCGAGGAAGACCACGCCGGCGGCACAGAGATGGCCCTGCCCGGAAAGGTCGTCGTCGCGATTGGGATTGACGACGGCAATTGCCGCCGGCAAGGCACCGCCGACCTGGTGGTGGTCGAGCACCAAGACATCGGCCCCAGCCTCGTTGGCGGCATCGATGGAAACTGCGCTGTTGGTGCCGCAATCGACAGTGACGATCAGTGTCGCGCCACGCGAAACAAGTTCGCGCATGGCATCCGGGTTGGGCCCATAGCCCTCGAAAATACGATCCGGAATGTAGATTTCCGACGGCACCGAGAAATGCGTGAGGAACCGCTTCAGCAAGGCCGACGAGGCGGCGCCGTCGACATCATAGTCGCCGAAGATCGCCACCTTTTCCTTGGCCATCACCGCGGCGGCGATGCGGGCCGCCGCCCTGTCCATGTCGGTCAGCGATGCCGGATCCGGCAGAAGATCGCGGATCGTCGGGTCGAGAAACCGCTCGGTCTGTTTGGCGGTAACACCACGGCCGGCAAGCACCCGCGCGACGATGTCGGGCACGCCATGGCCTTGCGCGATGGCGAGCGCAATCATGTCCTGGCGTTCTGTCAGCCGATGTTCCCAGGAAACCCCTGATACTGACTGCCTGACATCGAGGAAGAGGCGTTTTTCGCCGGTCATACGCTTTGCCAACTCATCGTTGGCCGCACGATAATGCATGTCGCCCATAAGTGGGCAGCGGTTTTGGGGCGACGACCTGCATTGGCAACAATTTTAAGCGCGTCGCGTTCACGCGACGCTCTATAGGCCAAAGGCAGGCAAAGCCAAGCGATTCACGGGTGCGCGCGGTCCCGAAATAAGTCAAGAAAACTGCGCTTTCGGCTTTTCAGCCTGGCGCCGAAGCCATTCGTCGGCCGCATCGCCCATCGTCTTTTCCACACCGTCCTTGAGCCAAGCCATGAAAGGCCGGTCGAACCTGAATGCATCGCCGCATTCCCGGATGAGAAAGCGACGCACATTCTGGGTGTTGCGATAGGACTTTGTGATGGCGGTGGCACGCGAAATCGGATCCGCATGCCAGTCGAACGGTTTCATCGTCAAATCCTTGCAGCCAGCATCGGATGCGCCCGAATGGCTAGCAATTGCAAGGTGGCTTCGCAAGCGAGCGTCAGAACTTATCCAGACCCTGATGGCGGGCCTTGATCTCGCGCACCGTCCGCGACGACGAGCGCAGCACGATCGTGTGGGTGGTGATGTAATTGTGGCCGAACTTGACGCCAGCCAGCATGTTGCCGTCGGTGACACCGGTGGCCGCGAACAGCACATCGCCGCGCGCCATGTCCTCCGTCCGATAGACCCGTTTCGGATTGGAAATACCCATCTTTGCCGCGCGAGCAACCTTTTCCGGCGTGTCGAGGATCAGCCTGCCTTGCATCTGGCCGCCGGTGCAGCGCAGCGCGGCAGCGGCCAGCACGCCCTCTGGTGCGCCGCCAGTGCCGAGATAGATGTCGATGCCGGTTTCTTCCGGATCCGTGGTGTGGATGACGCCGGCGACATCGCCATCGCCGATCAGCCGGATCGCGGCACCCGTGGCGCGCACGGCATCGATCAGCCTGGCATGACGTGGCCGGTCGAGAATGCAGGTGGTGATATCCGATATCGCCACGCCCTTCGCCCTGGCGAGGCTGGCGATGTTCTCAGCCGCCGAGGCGTCGATGTCGATGACGCCGTCCGCATAGCCCGGACCGATGGCGATCTTGTCCATGTAGACGTCGGTCGCAAACAGCAGGCTGCCCTTTTCGGCGATCGCGATGACCGCGAGTGCATTGGGCAGGTTCTTGGCGCAAATCGTCGTGCCTTCGAGCGGATCGAGCGCGATATCGACGGCCGGACCTTTGCCGGAGCCGACTTCCTCGCCGATGTAGAGCATCGGCGCCTCGTCGCGCTCGCCTTCGCCGATCACCACAGTGCCCTTGATGGCAAGCCGGTTGAGTTCCTGGCGCATGGCGTCGACTGCGACCTGGTCGGCCGCCTTTTCGTCGCCGCGCCCGCGCAGCCTGGCGGCCGCGACGGCGGCTCGTTCGGTGACGCGCACCAGTTCCATGGTGAGTATCCGGTCAAGGCCGGCGACGATGTTCTGGGCCACATTCATCTGGTGATTTCCTCGTTGGCAATGCGGCCTCCCGCCGGAGGCGGGCCTGTTTTGTCAAACCAGCATGACAACGGCAAGACCTACCGAGGATTTTATCGAATAACCAACAATATCAATCGATTAAACCGCATCCTGAAACGAGACTGGCCCGATCGCCGTGCGCCGGGCCAGTCTCAAAACGGTAAAAATGGCGGCGTTCGCGGCCTAGAAAACCGCGAGGTATTTGAGCAGTGAAATGATGCCGATGATGATGACGATGACCTGAACTATCTGTCTCATCCGGCCATCGAGCGGCAGGCGTTGAACCAGATAGAGAACGAGGATGATGACGAGGAATGTGATCAGGATGCCGATCAATGCTGATGAAGCCATGGTGCCCTCCTTAAAGTGATTTGCTGAAAACAAGAGAGTGGGCCGGAAGCCCGGCCCTATCGCGCTGCGGTCAATAC
Source organism: Mesorhizobium sp. WSM4808 (assembly GCF_055811675.1). Taxonomy (NCBI): domain Bacteria; kingdom Pseudomonadati; phylum Pseudomonadota; class Alphaproteobacteria; order Hyphomicrobiales; family Phyllobacteriaceae; genus Mesorhizobium; species Mesorhizobium sp. WSM4808. The sequence goes on along the minus strand of NZ_JBVVQX010000013.1, from coordinate 187,663 downwards.
CAGCGGCGGGAGGTATCGTTCGTCGATTGACCAATGGCGAAGCCGGTCAGAAAGCCGAGCAGGCCGATCACGCCGACCAAAGCTGTCGTCGTACCTGGATTTTCACGCGCGACCTCCGAAACAGCCTGAGCCTGGCTGCGCAGCTGTTGCGCCGTACGCGAAGCGCGGCTCGCGGCCGTGTCGTACAACTCGGACGCCTGTTCGCCGGCGTCGTCGAGCATCTCCGCGCCCCGCGCCGAAATGCTCTTGTTGATCTTGGTGATCTCCTTGCGCAAATCGGCAATCTGCTTTTCCAGCGTCTTCTGGATGTCGTCGATATTAGGGGTGTCGGACTTGTTGGTATCGGCCATGAAGCGGTTCCTCTGGTTGCTGACCAAGAGAACGGCGACGACACCAATTCGTTCCCGCGTGGCGGCTGTCCCCACCAGACCAGACCTCAATGCCTGCGGGATTCCTGTCCCGCAGGGCCCATCGGGCGAAAGCTACCCTGCCCGCTCGATGCGGATGACCTGCGGCTTGTCGGTCAGATGGCCATCCTTGGTGATGCCATCGACGGCCTTGCGCACAGCAGCCTCGGTCGTCTCGTGGGTGACGAGGATCACCGTCTTCTGTGCCGCCGCCTCGCCATTGACCGCGTGCTGGACGATCGATTCCAATGAAATGTCATTATCGGCCATGCGCTTGGCGATTGCCGCGAAAACGCCGATGCGGTCATGCACGGTCAACCGGATGAAATAGCCGCCGGCATGGCTGCGCATCTGCGCCTTCTTGTAGGGTTTCAGCTCCTTCGCCGGCCGTCCAAAGACCGGACCATGCTGGAAGCCTGGCCGGCTCTTGGCGATGTCGGCGATGTCGCCGATGACGGCCGAGGCGGTGGCGTTGCCGCCGGCACCGGGGCCTGACAGCAGCAGTTCGCCCAGAATGTCGGTCTCGATCGCCACCGCATTGGTGACGCCATGCACCTGCGCGATGACCGATGCCGTCGGCACCATCGTCGGATGCACGCGCTGCTCGATGCCGCTCTCGGTGCGCTGGGCGACACCCAGCAGCTTGATCCGGTAGCCAAGATCGGCGGCCGCGCGGATGTCGGCCTGGGTGATGTTGGAGATACCTTCCATATAGATGTCGTTGGCGGCGATCCTGGTGCCAAAGGCAAGGCTGGTCAGGATCGACAGCTTGTGCGCGGTGTCGTGGCCCTCGATGTCGAACGTCGGATCGGCTTCGGCATAGCCCAGCCGCTGCGCGTCCTTCAGGCAAGCATCGAACGAGATGCCCTCGGCCTCCATGCGCGTCAGGATGTAGTTGCAGGTGCCGTTGAGGATGCCGAACACGCGCGTAACCGAATTTCCGGCCATCGCCTCGCGCATGGTCTTGATGACGGGAATGCCGCCCGCCACCGCCGCCTCATAGTTGAGCAGAACACCCTTTTTCTCGGCGATCTCGGCCAGCGCCACGCCATGCTTGGCCAGCAGCGCCTTGTTGGCGGTGACGACGTGACGGCCGGCTTCGAGTGCCGCTTTCACCGACGAGCGCGCCGGGCCCTCGTCGCCGCCGATCAGTTCGACGAACACGTCGATTTCTGCGGTCTGCGCCATCTTGACCGGATCGTCGAACCACTTTGCCGAGCTCAGATCGACGCCGCGATCGCGCTTCTGGTCGCGCGCCGAGACGGCGGTGACGATCACGTCACGGCCGCACTGGCGGGTCAGTTCCACCGCTTTGTCGCGCAGCACGCGCGCCACCGACGCGCCAACGGTGCCGAGGCCGGCAATTCCAACACGCAATGCTTCAGCCATGTCCGGCGACGTCCCTCAAAGTCAGATCGAATTTGCGTGCGGCAAGCTTACCGGTGAGCGGAGAGCGGCACGACATTGTTGGGCTGCTTGGCGCTGGTCGACAGGAAGCGCTTGATGTTGCGCGCCGCCTGCCGGATCCTGTGCTCGTTCTCGACCAGAGCGACGCGCACGAATTCGTCGCCATGCTCGCCGAAGCCAACACCGGGCGCCACGGCCACGTCGGCATGTTCGATGAGCAGCTTGGAGAATTCGAGCGAGCCGAGATGTCGGAACGGCTCCGGGATTGGCGCCCAGGCGAACATCGATGCCGCCGGTGCCGGAATGGTCCAGCCAGCGCGGCCGAAGGCATCGACCATCACGTCGCGGCGCTTGTGGTAGATGTCGCGCACTTCGGCGATGTCGGCGCCGTCGCCATTGAGCGCATGTGCCGCCGCCACCTGGATCGGCGTGAAGGCGCCGTAGTCGAGATAGGATTTCACCCGCGTCAGCGCCGAGATCAGCCGCTCGTTGCCGACGGCAAAGCCCATCCGCCAACCGGGCATGGAGAAGGTCTTCGACATGGAGGTGAATTCGACGCAAACGTCGATCGCGCCAGGCACCTGCAGCACCGAGGGCGGCGGATTGCCGTCGAAATAGATCTCCGAATAGGCAAGGTCGGACAGGATGATGATGTCGTTCTTCTTGGCGAAGGCGACCACATCCTTGTAGAAATCGAGCGAGGCGACCAGCGCCGTGGGGTTCGACGGATAGTTGAGGATCAGCGCCAGCGGCTTCGGGATCGAATGTTTGACTCCGCGCTCGAGCGCCGGGATGAAGCCGTCGTCCGGCTCCACCTGCAGCGAGCGGATGACGCCACCAGACATGATGAAGCCGAAGGCATGGATCGGATAGGTCGGGTTCGGGCACAGGATCACGTCGCCGGGCGCCGTGATCGCCTGCGCCATGTTGGCGAAGCCTTCCTTCGAGCCAAGCGTGGCCACCACTTGCGTGTCGGGGTTGAGCTTCACGCCGAAGCGCCTGCCATAGTAGGCGGCCTGGGCCCGACGCAGGCCCGGAATGCCGCGCGACGAGGAATAGCGATGCGTGCGCGGGTCGCGCACGACCTCGCACAATTTGTCGACGATAGCCTTGGGCGTCGGCAGGTCCGGATTGCCCATGCCGAGGTCGATGATGTCGGCGCCACGCGATCGGGCGCTGGCCTTGAGCCGGTTGACCTGCTCGAACACGTAAGGCGGAAGCCGGCGAACCTTGTGAAATTCTTCCATGGCAGTTCCAGACAGCGAAGGGGGTGTTGGGCGCGCGCTATATACTTATTTGCAGGTAGGGTCGAGGGCGGGGTCGCATTTGGCTTCGATCTGCTTCAGCGTTTCGTCGCCATGCTTCTTGGCCAGATCCGTCAGCGCCGCCTGGTTGGCGACCTTCGGGCCGCCGCCCTTTGCCGCCTGCGCATTCTCATCCGCCTTCAATTGCGCGAGCTTGGCGTTCTTCTCGGCTTCGGTGAACTGAGGCGCCGCCACTTGCGGCTTGATGTTCAGGTTCGGAAAGGTGCCGGTATCCTTCGGCCCCGTACCCGCAGCGACAGGCGTCGGGCCATTCGTGTTGGTGCTCGAGCACCCGGCAATCCCGATGAGGACGATCGCCGCGCCGATGCGGCAAAAATGTCCAGCACCGAAAAAAACAGTTTCGCCAATATTAATCGTCATATTGTTTCCTTGGCAGCCGAGGTAGAGCGAGATTGGCCCGGTCGGATGTCCCATGTTAATATGTCAAGAAAAGGCCTCGGGAGGAACCCCGCCAACCATGTCCAAAACACCCGATTCGGGCAAAGCGGAAGATGACGAGCCTTCGACCGTCGAGCAATATCTGGTGAAGGACCCGGAACGCTTCGCCCTGAACATGGCGCGCATGATCGAGCAGGCCGGCAAGGCCGCTTCCGCCTGGGCCGAGCCGCGCGAAAAAGGCGACGTGCGCGACCATGTCGCTGAGCCCGTTGTCGATATGGTGAAGACCTTTTCCAAGCTCAGCGAATACTGGCTTGCCGATCCGCAGCGCGCGCTGGAAGCGCAGACGCGGCTGTTCTCCGGCTATATGACGGTCTGGGCCAACGCCATTCAGCGCACCAGCAACGCCGCGCAAGACACCGAAGACGCGGTCAAGCCGGAGCGCGGCGACAAGCGGTTCCTCGACCCGGAATGGGGCCGCAACGCCTTCTTCGATTTCCTCAAGCAGGCCTATCTCGTCACCTCGCGCTGGGCGGCCGATCTGGTCGAGCACGCCGAAGGCCTTGACGAGCACACCCGCCACAAGGCCGGCTTTTACGTCAAGCAGGTGTCCAACGCCATCTCGCCGTCGAATTTCATCCTGACCAATCCGGAACTGTTCCGTGAAACCGTCGCGTCGAACGGCGAAAACCTGGTGCGCGGCATGAAGATGCTGGCCGAGGACATCGCCGCCGGCAAGGGCGACCTGAAGCTGCGGCAGGCCGACTACTCGCCCTTCGAGATCGGCAGGAACATCGCCACCACTCCTGGCAAGGTGGTCGGCCGCAGCGACGTCGCCGAAATCATCCAGTACGACCCGGCGACCGAGACGGTGCTCAAGCGGCCCTTGCTGATCTGCCCGCCATGGATCAACAAATTCTACATCCTCGATTTGAACCCGCAGAAATCCTTCATTCGCTGGGCGGTTGAACAGGGCCACACCGTGTTCGTCATCTCCTGGATCAATCCGGACGAGCGCCACGGCACCAAGAGTTGGGAAGCCTATATCCGCGAGGGTCTGCAATACGGCCTCGACACCGTCGAGAAAGCCACCGGCGAACGCGACGTCAACGCGATCGGCTATTGCGTTGGCGGCACGCTTCTGGCGGCGGCACTGGCGCTGATGGCGCAAGAGGGCGACGACCGCATAAAATCGGCTACCTTCTTCACCACGCAGGTCGACTTCACCTATGCAGGCGACCTGAAAGTGTTCGTCGACGAAGAACAGGTCGCCGCTGTGGAAAAGTCGATGAGCGAAAAGGGCTATCTCGACGGCACCAAGATGGCGACCGCCTTCAACATGCTGCGCTCAGGCGACCTGATCTGGCCCTATGTCGTCAACAACTACATGCGCGGCAAGGATCCCCTGCCCTTCGACCTGCTCTACTGGAATGCAGATTCCACCCGCATGGCGGCGGCCAATCACTCTTTCTACCTGCGCAACTGCTATCTCGAGAACAACCTTTCGCAAGGCACGATGGAACTGGCGGGCCACACGGTCTCGCTTGGGGACATCACCATCCCGGTCTACAACCTCGCCTCCAAGGAAGATCACATCGCGCCGGCGCTTTCGGTGTTCCTCGGTTCGAAATATTTCGGCGGCACGGTCGAGTATGTGATGGCCGGGTCGGGCCATATCGCAGGGGTCGTCAATCCGCCGGCATCCAACAAATACCAGTACTGGACCGGGGGTACGCCGACGGGCGACTTCAGCCAGTGGATAGCCAATGCCACCGACCATCCAGGATCCTGGTGGCCGCACTGGCAAGACTGGATAGAGGCCAAGGACAACACCCGCGTGCCTGCCCGCAAACCGGGCAAGCATATGAAAACCTTGGGTGATGCTCCCGGCACCTATGTGAAAGTACGTGTGTAACGGACTGTAATGTGTGGTGAGTTGACGGACCGCCAAAAGCGGGCGAAATGGTGTCGTCAACCATCAAGCGGCCGTAATTCGGCAATCACCGCAAAAATACTTCCAGGCTTGCGGATTTGACACATGTCTCGTTTCCGGATCGGAGACAAAGGTCACCCTGGCATCGACGCATGCGTGTGGCGCCAAGGATATACCGACCGGACATCGAGGGGGAATTTGACTTTGAAATCAGCAGGATGGAGCCTCGCAAAGGGAGAACGCCGCGCCATTGTGGCAGCGCTCTGCTCCTTGCTTCTGGCCTCCTGCACTTCGGCTGGCGACCCGACAATGTCGGTCGGAATGCCCGGTTACAATGCCACCGCATCGGATATGAATGCCGCCTCAAGTGGCAAGTCGGCCGCTGTCGCCGATTCGTCCGAGATCACGACCGAGCAGTCGACCGTGATGACGAGCGATACGGCGCTGCCTGAAAAAGTCGCCTACGTGCCTATGTCCAAACCGGGAGCTGCCTTTCCGCTGACCACGCCGGCGGGCGCCGAAACCATCGTTGGAAACACGCCGCAATCGCTGACGCAGCAGGCACAGACCGCGCAGCAAACCGACGCGGTCGCCCAGCAGATTGCCGCGGTCGACGGCGACGTGGCGGCGCCGAAGCCCGCTGCCGCTCCGGCCATGAACAACCCGGTCTATGTGACGGCTGGCGAGATGCCGCAGGCCGAAGCACCAAAGAAGAAAGGCTTCCTCGCCTCGATGTTTGGCGCAACGCCAGCCTCGGCGACACCATCCCCCATCATCAGCAACGCCCGGACGGGCGAGCAGCCCCCGGCGCAGGCAAAAGCGGCGCCAGCAGCGGCAAAGCCGATCATCACGCTGGCCTCGGCCAATTCCACGGCCAAGCCGGTGCAACTGGCTTCGCTCGGTGGCGATAGCGGTCACATCACCGGCAGCGATGCCCTGCCCGGCGTGCGCCAGACGGCCCTGTTCGAGATCAAGCGCAAGTCCGGCCTGGACGACGAAAGCGACGTCGACCTCAACGAGGATGAGGGGCCAATCGGCGGCTCCTATCAGGTTGCGTCAGCCGCCGGCATGGCCCGGTTGGCGCCCAACGGGCTGCTCAAGCAGAACGAAAGCGTCGATGTGGCCTGCCTGAAGCCGTCGCTGGTGCGCGTGCTGAAGACGATCGAAGGCCACTACGGCCGCAAGATGACGGTGACGTCAGGCTATCGCGACCCGGCCCGCAACCGGCGCGCCAACGGCGCCAAGAATTCGCTGCACATGTATTGCGCCGCCGCCGATATCCAGGTTCCCGGCGTTTCGAAATGGGAACTGGCGAGCTACATCAGAAGCATGCCCGGCCGCGGCGGCGTCGGCACGTACTGCCACACAGAATCGGTTCACGTCGACGTCGGCCCCGAGCGCGACTGGAACTGGCGCTGCCGCCGGCGCAGCGGCGGTGACGGCTAGTCTAGCAGACGGTCTTAGGCCTATTAGCAGCCAAGATCGTACCGGTGACCATTCTGAGCATTCGGGATTAGCCGAAGCCTCCCACAAACTTCGTCATCCTAGGGCGAAGCAGGAGCGAAGCTCCGTCGCGAGACCCTGGGATCCATGCCGCGACGGCTGTCGAGGAATGCGACGGAGCAGAATTCTGCACCGTGGTGATGCGTTTGAGTCGCGGCATGAATCCCTTGGGTTGCGGAGCAGCTCCAGGGGTCTGCGCTGCGTCGCTGCGCTCCTTGCTCCGCCCGAGGATGACGAAACGATGGGTGTCGCCGCTAATTATCAAAGCCTGCCAACCCTCGGGAAATCGTTGATTTGGCTGGCCCGGAAAAAAGTTGTCCAAGGTGGCACCTGACGGGTTGCCGGTTGCGCACAACGCCAGTATAAGCCGCTTCGTCTGAGCGCGCCCATCGTCTAGCGGTTAGGACACCGCCCTTTCACGGCGGTAACAGGGGTTCGATTCCCCTTGGGCGTACCAGAAAAATAATGCGTTTAGCGCAAACCTCCCTCCCAATGTGGCCAATTTCGACTGGCTCCCTGCCGCGGTCTTCAACTGACGCGCAGCTTCCGCGATCACACCATAGGCTAACGCGGCCACACAGGTCATAATCCTGCTACAAAGTGGTCGATTCCTCAGGGATGTAGCCGCTCCAAGAGCCCGCCGCAGGTCGCCCCCGTGGCGGGCTTTTCGTTGCACGGTCGAGTTGGGTTCTCGGGCACCGCGACAAATGAGAAAGCCCCGCAGTGGTAAGCCCGCATTTATTGCCTGGTTTCCCGGCTTTAAACAGCTGACTTCGCGGTGTACGGATTCGGGCGCAAAAGCCGGATACTACCTGATGAACGCGAGCCACCACGGTCAAAGAGTGGGTGTTGCAACCCCCTCAAGCGCAATGATCCTGGTGTTGGCGCAACGCTTCCGGATTTCAATAAGGCGGGCGTATTCCGGCGAATTGTACCAGCCCATCAACGACGTCATGTCGGGGAATTCGATAATAACCAAACGGTGTGGCTCCCAATCGCCCTCCAAAACCTTGGTCGCACCGCCACGACCTAGATATCTCCCACCATAACGCTCCTCGGTGGCTGGCACATCCCGCCGGTATTCCTCGAACGCGGCAGCGTCCTTTACGTCTACATCCGCGATCAGATAGGCGGCCATTTGCGCTTCCTCCTTCTCGACGGCGCCCGACCGTTACGGTCCGGTCCCGGGGGCGGGGCCTGTCGGTTAAGACGACTCTCTTCAGCGCTTCAACCGGCATCCGCCAACGCGAAGTCAAAAGCCTGTTATAATCCACGGATTGGCGTCGTATCCGAGGCGCGGCTCTGCCTTTGCGCCGCTATCTTCCGATTTGGCTGTTCCCGTGAAACCACAGTCCAGATTTGGAGCGGGCTTCTTGGCTGACGGGTTGGTGGAACATAAAGCGGCGGCGTCACTGACCGCCGCCTTCTTTTCCTTGGCAACAGCGATACCAGTCGCAGCGAAAACGACAGCCACGCAAAATACAGCCACTCTCATTGGAACCCCCATATTGCACCCGACAGATGGTCGGACATGACCTAGCGTCACCTTAATATTAGCACTACGAAATATATTATCTAGCCCCGTGCCATCAAAAGCAGGCTGATTGCCAAGCTTGCATCGTGACCGCCAAAACCGGTGCCGATCTGGACACCAGCCGGCATGAGTCGCATTCTGCTCGTGGAGAAGGACCTGGATCGACAAAACACAGGGGCTGATCAGGCCAACGCTGGCGGGACCGGGCCCTGCGCAGTCGCCGGAGGCGTCTGTCACACAACATTGTGTCGTGGGCGCTGATCCTCATGGCGATAACCATTCTCGGCGGTCTGATCGCGCTCAAGGCGTATCTGATCGCGCTCAAGGCGTACAAGTAAGCAGAGCCCCAGCGCGAGGCTATCAGGCCACAGCCTAGCCGCTGCCAAGCAGCGGCACCGTAACGGTTGTCGCGTAGTTGATCGGGAAGGAACTGAAGTAGGGAAAGTCGATGACGAAGGCATAGGCGGCGGTCAGATGCGCCATGCGGAAGCCGCCGCTCACGGGGTCGATGGCGATGGTGACGTTCACGTCCTTGAACCCCAAGGCCTGCAATTTCTGCGTGGCGATCGATTGAATGTCGGCCTGGGTCAGCGTGTTTTTAAGCTGCAGCGAGCGCGCTGACGTCTCCAGCGTATAGCGAACACTGGAGACCGAGTGCATCGACCAGCCAAAGGCGAAGATTCCGAACAGCAGCATGACAAGGAAGGGCGCGATCAGCGCGAACTCCAGCCCGGCCCCGCCCGATCGATCCCGCCGGAACGCGCTTACCCTAGCGGACACGGATCGTCTCCTGGTGACCGATGACGGTGGAAGTGGCAAAGGCGCCGAAGGCAATTGGCGGCACCCAGGTGCCCGATGCCTGTATCTGGACATAGACCGCTGGCACCTTCGGCCCACTGCACATGGTGGACGCGTCGACCACCGTCGCCCCGCACATACGGATGCGGCTTAGCGTGACCTGGCCGTCTTCCGGCCGATTTTCCCAGCTCGCAATGGCAAGGGCCTGGGTCGCCGCATCATCGGTCGATCCGCTCATGACCAGGTTCGCGGCGGTCTTCACACCGGCGCGCATCGACAGTGAACTCGTTACGTAGGACCAGCCGTCCAGAATGCCAAGCAGCACCAGGCACAGAATCGGCAGCACCATCGCGAACTCGACCGCCGCAACGCCCGAATCATCGCCAAGGATCGGAATCGATCGGTGACGCACGGCGCTACTCGGACAGTGCCACGGACCGCGCGGCTGGAATGTTGGGCACTCCGAGGCTCGAGCAATCCTGACTGATGGTTGAGTTACCGGACCATTGGATCGTGTTGGCGACGACCCTGGTGCAGCCGCCATTGCCCGAGAAATTGCCAAGATAGTTCACTTGCTGCTTAGGGAAATAGATGGCCCCGGTCAAAAGCGAGTCCGCGGTGCCGTTGAACGTGCTGGATGCGCTCATGCCGGTCCTGTCGCCGTAGAACAGAACGCCTGAATAGGTGCCCGAAGTCGCCGCGCTGAGCTTCACGGACGCATTGCCATTCATGCTGACCGTCGAACTGCCCGACATGAAGATGGTCACCCCGCTGCCGGTGATGGCTGCGTTGGCGTTTATCTTGAAACTGCCCTGGACGACATAGACGCCGGGCGAAAGCGTGACATTGCCCTTCAGGTTCATGCCGCTGCAATAGGTGCCTGGACCGAGCGTCGCCTTGTTGTCGTTCTGGCAGGGGGTTGCGGCCACTGGGGCCGGCAGGTCGACAAAGGGATCGCCGGCAGGCAGTGCCTGGGTGATCGGGGCCGCGCAGACGGTGGTGACGGGATTGCTGAGAGAGACCCCGCCCGCCGATATAAGACAATCGGCCTGCAGACCAGCCGAGCCCTGAAGCTTGATGGCGTCCGAAGCGATCGAATTGGACATGACCGAGCAGCCGTTGAGCTTAACGCTGGTGCTGCCGGAAAACAGCGCCGCCTGCGAAGCGGACGGATCGAGCGCGAGCATGCAGGCACTCGAGGCATCGGTAATAACGGCCACCGCCCTCGCCTGTTCGGGGACCTTGTCCTGCGTGAAGATCAGGGTGAACATCCGGTCGAGCTGCTGGCCGACGATCACCTCGACCGCTTTTTTCGCCGTATTCGGTCCGGACGCCGGCGGCGTATTGACGACGATCGTGCCCGAACCCAGTCCGTTCGACGCCGCGGACTGGGTCGCGGCCGCGACGATCGTCGGCTTGTCGGAACCCGAAATCTGTTCGAGCGCACCGGCATAGGCGGCTGCATCGGCCGTCGCCTGCAATCTCAGGCTGTTGTAGTACCAATAGGAGGTCTCGACGCCGAAGCCCGCAGCGCCGACAACGACCGGCAAGGTGAGGGCAAAAATGGTGGCGACATTTGCGCCCGTGCTCCGGCGCAGGGCGTCCATTACAAGCCGAACACGGGTGAAGCTACTCAAGGCCATGGATTAAATTAGAAAGCACGCATAAATGAACGAATGGCTAAAAAGTTCGTTGCATTTTTGAGCAGTGGTCGATTGGCTTCAAAAAAAGTGTTTCGCTGGCTGACCTACGCGCAAGCGCGTCGATGTCTCAGAGTGGGCCGCCCCTCAAGGCCGGCGGGAAATTGCCGGATTCGCAGCCGAGACCGCGCGAACAACGACCGGGTCTCCGAAAACCACACCGGAGCAAACGTATTTACAAATTATTGAAGCATGTATTGAGGCTGGAGGTTCAGGATTTGCTTCAAGCGGAAAGAATTGGCATCGACTCTGCGACCGTATCAGCCAACATCTCTCGCTGCACGGCCAGGAAAAACCTGCGCACTTCATCGCTGGCTGCCGTTCTGTCCCTGCCGGACCCGACGACGAGATCGAGCAACTCCGACGCCTTGGCTCTCCAGAACGAGGTGGCGGTCTCGCCATGCAGATTGCCGAGCTTGGCGGCAACCTCCCTGACCAAGAATACCTGACGGTCGATCGGGAATGCACGGACTTTTTCTGGGGACATCTTCCAAACCATGAGACTGACGCAACGAATCAACCATTGCCAACAAGCAAAGGCGTAGCCGGGAAGATGGAAACGGAAGCTTAACAGGGCCGGCCTTGGTGCGGTGCAGTCGTCGGGACGAAACGCGCGCAGCGGCGCGCTCACGACATTGCCGCGTGCGTTCAAACACGATCGCCGGTGTTTTGATCGGGCAACGAACAGGGCACAGCCCTCAGGCCTGGAGCGCCCTCGCCTCACCGCCGCGCTTGCGCGGCGTCATCATGTCCCTGGCCATCAGTCCACTGGCGCGGCAAAACGCCATGAACGCCCGGCAGGCATCCTCGGTCTTGACCACGTCCACCGTGGCGCCAAAGCAGGCGTTGAACGCTTTCTGATAGATCGGGCCCTGACGGCGCGCAGGCCAGTCCTGGAGAAAATCGAGCGCCTGTTCGACGCCATAGATTTCCTCGACTGGCAGACCGGGTCCAGGCGCTATGCGCACAGGCACCTCGAATTGCAGTCTATCCATTTCCTGTCTCCCGAACGGCATCGCCGAGGCAACGCCGTTCGTCGTCAAAAGTTGCTTTGACCGGCCTCTGGCCCAGAAATGTGTCGTCACTTGGGTCGCGGGCCGCCATGTCGCGCCAAACAAATCGCGCACCCGAGATCTGTCCTGGGGTGACATATGCTCACTGGTTCGCCGGATCCGTCTCCGCGTCGAAGGCCATGCGACTGGCGGTGATCAGTACAAATACCGTCGGCACGGCGAAGATGCCGCCGAGAACAAGGGCCGCCATCGCCGACAGGCCGAGCGTCTCGGCAACCGCCCAATAGACGGTTCCGATGCAGATGAGCGCCTGGACGCAGAGGAACGCGGCAGCCGAGGCCACGCGCGACAGGGTTTTGAAGGTCTTGATGCGTTGTTGCATTGAAAAAATCCGGAAATGACGCGCCGCGCGACCGCCGCGCGACCGACAGCCGCCGCACGATCACTACGCGAACAGGAATAGCGATGAGGTGGGGGTACGGCCCTGGGCCGCTCAGGCCGTGATGGTCGGGGGTGCGCGCGGCTGGTTGGTGCTCGCCCCGGGAACCGAGGCGGCCCCATATCCCGAAACCATCGCTCTTTGCGATGGCCGTTCGGCCCAAAGAAAAACAGCGTCGGGGACCGGAAGCGCGGGGTGGCCGCCGGCGAACTTGACCAGGACCGGACGGCCGGCACGAACCTCCAGCGCTTGCGCCTTGCCGGTGACACGCAGCAGCGCCGCCACTTCGCCCGACCGCTCGACACCGACGCTGACACCGCTTGGCGCAGACCCCGCAAAGCCTGACGCCACCGGCAGGCCGAAGCACAGCATCGCGAGCAGCACCATGCCCATCAGGCATGAGCACGCTGCCGTCAGCGGCGCTTCAGGCCATCCGGTTTGCCTGGCCGCCGCGAAGGGACGCGATCTCGAAAACATCACCCGCCCTAACGCACCATGGCCAGAAAGGGAAGCAAACCGGGCAAAAACCGGCAAGACATCGCCCTTGCGAGGCAAATATCGGGAAGCGCGCGGCCGCATCAGACAGTTCTTCCTTGAACCTTTTGCCCTCAAGTGCCAAATCTGGGGAAATTTTCACGCTGGCTCTCCTGCAGAGCCCTACCCGCTACACGGACAAAATGGTCACCTATCTCGACGCTGCCACGGCCCCGCTCAGAAATACCGGCCAGATCCGCCTCTATGGCGAGGACGGCTTTGCCGGCATGCGCAAGGCATGCGATCTCACCGCACGCTGCCTCGACGAGCTGGTGCCGATGGTCCAGCCCGGCGTCACCACCGAAGCAATAGACCGCTTCGTCTTCGAATTCGGCATGGACCACGGCGCGCTGCCGGCGACGCTCAACTATCGCGGCTACACGAAATCGTCCTGCACCTCGATCAACCATGTCGTCTGCCATGGCATTCCTGACAACAAGCCGCTCAAGGATGGCGACATCGTCAACATCGACGTCACCTACATCCTCGACGGCTGGCACGGCGATTCTTCGCGCATGTATCCGGTCGGCACGATCAAGCGCGCCGCCGAGCGGCTGCTCGAAGTCACGCATGAATGCCTGATGCGCGGCATTGCAGCGGTCAGGCCGGGCGCCCGCACCGGTGCCATCGGCGCCGCCATCCAGACCTTTGCCGAAGGCGAGCGCTGTTCGGTGGTGCGCGACTTCTGCGGCCACGGCGTCGGCCAGTTGTTCCATGACGCGCCGAACATCCTGCATTACGGCAGCGCCAATGAAGGCGTCGAGATGCGGCCAGGCATGATCTTCACCATCGAGCCGATGATCAATCTGGGCAGGCCGCATGTGAAGGTTCTGTCGGACGGCTGGACTGCGGTGACGCGCGACCGCTCGCTGTCGGCGCAGTACGAGCACACGATCGGCGTGACCGACACAGGGTGCGAGATTTTCACGCTGTCGCCCAAAAAGCTCGATCGCCCCGGCCTGCCGGCTTAGAGCGCGTCTACCCGGCAGGAGGCCGTCTATGCCGACTGCACGCCAGCGGCATTCGGCAGGTCGATGGTGACGACCAGTCCGCTGGGCTGGTTGTCCTGCAATTCGATCCTGCCGCCGTGGCCCTGGACGATGTCGGCAACGATCGAGAGGCCCAGACCGAAGCCATGCTTCGATGCAATGCCGCGCGACGCGTCTTCCTTGAAGAATGGTTCGAAAACACGGGCGCGTGCCGTCATCGGAATACCCGGCCCGTCGTCCCCTACCGTGATGCGCGCCGCCGTGCCGGTCGCTGTCAAGGCGACCGTGACGTTGCCAGCGAATTTGACCCCGTTGTCGCAGAGATTGGCGATCGCACGCGCCAATGCATTGGGCTTGCACCAGCCCAGGAGCCGGTCCGGCCCGGAATATGAGACAGGAAATCCGACATCGGAGAACTCGGCGCAGACGGTTTGCAGAACGCTGGCAATGTCGGCGAGCTGCAGCTTCTCCGTCGAAACATCGTTGCGCAGATAGGTCAGGGTCTCGTCGATCAAGATTTCGATGTGCTGGACATCGGACAGGATTGCGGTTCGGATGGGGCCATCATCCATACGCTCGGCGCGAAGCCGCAGCCGCGTCAACGGCGTGCGCAGATCATGACTGACACTGCGCAACATGCGCGTGCGGTTTTCGATCATCGTGCGGATGCGCGTCCTCATCCTGTTCAGGGCGCGCGCCAATCCCACCATTTCAATGGAGCCGTGTTCGACGAAGAGCTGGTCGCCATTCTCAATCTCGGCCGAACCGACTGCTGCCGAGATGCGCTTCAATGGATCCGTCACGGCCCAAACCGCAAACAGCCAGATCAGCACGGGCAAGGCGACGAAAGCCATGAACCTGTAGAACGAGGCACGGACGAGCCCCGATGTCAGCCAGGAATCGGGCATGCCAAAATGGGCCAGGACGTCCTGCTGGTCCAAGTCGATGACAAACGCGTATCGGCCGCCGATCCTTAGCCAGCGTCCATCAACCGTCCCCCTGTCGATACGCAAAAGCCATTCGACACTTCGCCATTGCAGATAGGACTGGGGAATGCCGGCTATCTGGTCCTTGGGCAATATCTCGAAATCAAAGCCGGCCCGCTTTGCTGTCGCCAGAATTGCGCCACGCGCCTCCGCCGGCGTTTCTTGCAACAAGGCAGCAACAACGCCTGCACGCCTTGCGTTATCTTCCGCGGCGGGAAGGTCGACGTTCTCTATGAAACTCTCAACGACCGAACCGACGAACATGATCACGATCACCGCGATGAAAATGATCGCCACAAACTGCCCACGCACGGACTGCGGCAGGAAACGGCGGAGGATATCACTCATGCTTCCTCCACCGTCGCGGTGAAGATATAGCCACCCAACCGAACGGTCCTCAAAAGCACCGGATCGCGCGCATCCTTTTCGATCTTCCTGCGGATTCGACTGATATGGACATCGACGCTACGCTCGATCGGCCCCGCGAGCCCGGCATGGGTTACGCCCAGAAGTTCCTCGCGAGAGAGAACCCGGCCCGCATTGCGACAAAAGGCAAGCAACAGGTCGAATTCATGCGTCGTGGTCGTAACCCGCGCATTGTTGGGGTCATGCAATTGCCGGCGTATTGGATCGAGGCGCCAGCCGTTGAAACGAAGCACCTTCGACCAGTCCCGCTCGTCTGGAGCATAGGCTGTGCGGCGCAGCAGCGCCCGTATCCTGGCCGTCAATTCGCGCGCGCTGAACGGTTTCGTCACATAGTCGTCGGCGCCGATTTCCAGCCCGAAGATGCGGTCGATTTCCTCACCGAGCGCGGTCAGCATCAGGATCGGAATGTTGGTTCCGGCCCGAAGACGGCGGCAGATGTTGAGACCGTTTTCGCCCGGCAGCATGACATCGAGCACGATGAGATCGAATTTCTGGTTGCGAAGCGCGGCGTTCATCTGGACGCCGCTCTCGGCAATTTCCACGATCATGCCGTTGTCGGTGAGCGTCTCGCCCAGCATGCGCGCGATCTCAAGATCGTCTTCGACAATGAGGATGCGCGAACCTTGCCTGGCCGACCTGGATTCGGCGCTCAAATCGCTTTGGTGCCGTTGCTGTGCCATTCCGGAGTTTGTCTAGCCTGCATTTGGTGCCTGGGTAGGCGTCAGAACCGATATCCGACGAGAAGCATCCCTGAAGGCTGGATCTTTTCGAGGACAACAGGGCTGTCGGCAGCGTCCCCCAAGAGAACACCGACCCCCGCTTCGCCGCGCACCATCCAGCTCTCGTCGAGCATATATGTGGCGGAAATCGAAAAATCGGCGCGCTTCAAACCGGCACCGGCATCATAGCGCGCCAGCCCCGAGCGAGCCGATTGTTCGGGCGTGACACCAAAATAGGCCTGCATGTAATTTTCGTCGGCGAAGACGGCGGACGCGCTGGCGCCGATCATCAACGATTGAGACAGAGGCCGGGTCACCTCGATCCCCACCCTGCCCTCAAGGCCATCGCTGCCGCCGATGGTCTTGTCGAGTTGCGCGAATATTTCGGCCGGACCGAACTTCGCCGCTGCCTTCACGCCGACCGTCGCGCCCATGTCGACGTCCCCCAAGCCGCGCAGATGGTCGGAGTCGTCTTCCTTGCGGCCCATCTCGTAGCCAAGCCGAGCGCTGAACGCGAACGGTCCTTGTTCATAGACGGCGATGTTGGCACCTGTCGGGTCGATCGTCACCGTGTCGAGGAATGTCGCCGTGACGAAAGGCACCGGCATGATCTTGAACTCATTGCTGCCTTCGTATTTGGGGACGATGATGGCGCCGCCGCCGACCACGACATGCCAGTCGGACAGTTTCCGTTCGATGCGCCCGAAACGGGAAGGCTCGGGCGGCGGGGTGAAATCGTCGGTATCGACGGCAATGGCGTCGGCCGCGAGCGCGCCCTCCGAATGGGCTGAAAGCAGGATTGCCATGGCCGCAAGAGATGCCCGGCGGGCAAACAGTCCAGAGTCAATTTTGGTGAACATGCGTGCTCCAGTATAGCGAGGCAACGAGCCTCCGATGGCGCCAACATGTCAGGTGAAAGTGGCCGCATGCGTTAAGTGATGTTAAGTTTTGTTGCGCAATCGTGGTTTCATCTTGCCGTGTGAGAAAGCCATAGCCACGATCTGCCGTGGGGCGTCTCGCGATCGGGGAACAGAACTGTTTCAATCCCGGCCAGAACAGTTCTAATGTCTGCGCTGGAGCAATGTGGGCGGTGTATGGGGAACACAAACGACGACGACGAGCGGAGTTTCTTCTCCGAAGCGCCGATGCGGCCTGCGGCGAAAGCCAAGGCGACGCTCGACGAAAAGCCGCATTACCTCGGTCACCGCGACCGACTGCGCGAGCGTTTTGCCCTGGCGGGTCCGGACGCCCTGCCCGATTACGAACTTCTGGAACTTCTGCTTTTTCGCCTGATCCCTCGTGCCGACACCAAACCGGCGGCCAAGGCGCTGCTGGCGCGCTTCGGCACGCTGGCCGAAGTGCTCGGGGCGCCGGTTGGCCTCTTGCAGGAAATCAAGGGCATTGGCCCTGCGGTGGCGCTCGATCTCAAGATCGTCGCGGCAACCGCGCAGCGCATGGCGCGCGGAGAGGTGCAGGGTCGCGAAGTCCTCTCGTCCTGGACACAGCTTCTTGCCTATTGCCGGTCGGTCATGGCCTTCGAGGCGCGCGAGCAGTTCCGCATCCTGTTCCTCGACAAGAAGAACGCGCTGATCGCCGACGAGGTTCAGCAGACAGGCACCGTCGACCATACCCCCGTCTATCCGCGCGAGGTGGTCAGGCGCGCCCTCGAACTCTCGGCCACCGCCATCATCCTGGTCCACAATCACCCGTCAGGCGACCCGACGCCGTCGCGCGCCGACATCGAGATGACGAAGCTGATTATCGAGACGGCAAAACCGCTTGGCATTGCCGTCCACGACCACATCATCATCGGCAGGAAAGGCCACTCCAGCATGAAGGGCCTGCTGCTGATCTGAAGCTTGATGCTACCTGCCTGGCCTGCCATGCGCATTTGGCGCGACGCTCAACGCCGATCGCGCCGGCAAATGCAGGGACCGGCGCTCAGCTGGGGCGCTGGCGCCGAGACCCGGCAAAAGGCTCGGGCGTGGCGGATTTCCGTTCCCAGCACCTTCAGGCATTCACGGATGAACGCCGCAAGCGCCGTCCAACCTTTGGCCGACACCATCGTCCCGTCCACATAGCCATCGGTGGGAGATAGATCGATGTAGGTGCCGCCAGCAAGCGTCACCTCCGGCTCGCAAGCCGCGAGCGCCGCCACCTTCTTGCCGCGGACGACGCCGTCGACCGCAATCAGAATCTGGACGCCATGGCAGATCGTGAAGATCGGCTTTTTCGCTTCGTGAAAATGACGCACCATCGCCTGCACGCGCTTGTCGGTGCGGATATATTCGGGGCCACGACCGCTGGCGCAGTAGACAGCATCGTACTGGCTCAACTGCTTCTCGGCGTCGGAAAAGGTCTTGTTGATCAGCGCGTTGTGACCGGGCTTTTCGGTGTAGGTCTGATCGCATCCGCCGCTGCTTCCCCGGTAACTAGGCCTGCAGCTCTGTCATATGGTGGTGTCGGTTTTCAGTACCCGCGAAATCGCCGCACTGACCGATATGCGGCGCAAAGCTGGCGCCGGTTGGTTAGTGCTTCGGTGAGACGCCGATGAGCGAACTGACCTTGCTCGCCCGGCTTAACAAGCGCGTGCTGCACGTGAACATCCGCATCGGCATCGGAGTGGACACAGACAAAACGCTGGAAGGACATTGGTCGGAGTCCCCGGTGAAGCGCGAACGTTTTCGCAATATCCAGGCCGAGTCTGCTCAAGCTGAGGCATCCAGCCGGTCGCGAAAGCTGCGGGGCTTGCTAGAGAGCTATGCAAATAGCGCGGGCTGGCGCTTGCAGTCTTAGTTCAATACTTACGCACCGCTGCTCCTAGCTAGCTGCAGCCAAAGGTGATCGGGGCATGTTGCACGATTGCCACATAACTGCAAAATCCAACAATTTTTATTGGCGATGGCTGGTGATGTGCCTGTCACTAGATTTGATGCGAATCGCTCTCGGAGGGGTGGCCGATGCAGTTTTATTTGATTTATTCGTGGTTACTGCGCGCGTCTCGGTCATGCTTCACTGTTCCATTGTGCGTTCTGGCATTCGCAGCGGCCGCGGCTAACCCGGCTTTTGCACAAACGATCTCGGTCGGCGACGTTGCCATTGTCGAGGGCGATGCGGGGACCACGTCAGCCCAGTTTGCGGTGACACTGA